>CANLFK010000198.1 GCA_947489925.1 Candidatus Caenarcanales bacterium | reverse complement strand
ATCATTAATAAAGAATCAATTACCTTTCTAGGAACTCCACTTTCTAAAAGTCGAATTAAAGAAACATTCATTTCAGAATTATTTTTATATATACTATCAACAAAATCTGATGCTGTAAATTTATTGAACTTTAAAAATACGGAAATACTATCTTTATTGTTTTTTGCCAATTTTAGTGCTTCGTTAAAAGTGGATATATCGGCTAAATCTTTCTTCATATCTTTTATAAAGAAATCTTTTGCTAATACTCTTACGATTATAATAAGAATAAATGCACCAGAAACACCAAATAATCTAAATTTATTACTCATGATTTTAAATACTTAATTCGTTCTCCAATAATCCCCCCAAGGTAAAATATCCATCAAAATATTGCCATCATTGTCTTTTAGAAAACATTTTATACACTCTTCATTTCTTTCGGGTACACTCACGCTAATAGGATAATCTCTTGAGTCTCCTTTTTGGGTATTTATCCAATTGATAATTTTATTGAAATTAAATGTGATATCACCACAAGTTCCATTTTTCGCAATTCCAATATTATTAATTAACTCGAATTGACCAGAAAAATTACAGCTTTCAACATTTATTCTATATGAGAATTGGTTGTTACCCAGGTATCTTAGTGTTAAATGTTTTGTATAAAAATCAGTGCCAATAATATATTCACCTTCCAACTTTGAATATTTTTCTTGATTATTTATGATTAAAATTTGGGTTTCAGATAAATATTTTTTACTTACATACCCGATATTATCAATAATCTCAACTTTTACATAGTTTCCACTACTATCATCCCCAATAATTTTGAGTTTAGTTCCATCAGGTAACATATAAATCAATTTACCATCACTATTTGGTTCTGCCCTGAATGCTAACCAGGGACTTTCGATATCTTTTGATGTATTTACTACATAAACTGTTTTACCGTTAGATTGTTCTTCATCATTTTTTTTATCAATATTATTTTGACAACTTGTCAGAAAAGTAAATAAAAACAATAGAAAAAACGATTTCGGTAAATAAAGAAAGAATAAGTTTTTTAAATTGAAGTTTTTCATCTTTAACTATTTTATTTATAAGAGGGAAATGAAATTAGATCAATCTTTACAGCAGGATAACCTTCATACCCATTTACTCCCCAGTGTTCAATAAGAAATATTAAATTCTTTTTATTAGGGGATTCTATGTATCCGATGTTTTGAAAATCAAAATCACATTGATCACTCAAGTCTAAGTTATAATTATTAACTATTTTGTTGTAAATATCTTTTAAATTAATGTCTAAACTTTTGATTTTAGGAAAATCTCTTTGTGCAAGCATATCATTACAAGTACCTCTGATAATTTTAGTAATATTTAATTTTAAACCTTTATCTTTTGCTAAAATGATATTATTTTTCAAAATAGTGTCTTCTATTTTATTTATTCCATATTTAAATATTTCCTTTCTTAAATTATCATTTTGACTTACTAAAAAATTATCAATATCACAATCCATTTCACATGTTATTATGGACATATTTTTAGTTACACCAATATTATCAACTTGATCTATTCTGAAATCAAAATATTGAGCACCAGAACCAAAATCAGTAAAATAAGCAAAATATTTTCCATCTGAACTCCATCCAATTGGATGTATATATGTTAAATCTCTATGATTAAGTTCTTCAGCATGATTGAGCGTAGGTGTTTTTTTATAAAAATCTAAAAATGAGTTAAATATTGACTTATCAATGACAATAGTTAAACTGTCTAACTTATTTTTTAAAATAAGTTTGTCTTTATTCGCTATTTCGTATTTCTCCTTAAAATTTATAATCTGAGCTTCAATTAAATTCAACCTGACATTTAATTGATCAATAATTGAATTCCCATTATCAGTTTTTTGCTTCTCCTCTTTTAAAATCAACAAAATAGAATCAATAGTTACTGATAAACGTTTATTTAAATTGACCTCGTTCAACAAAATATTTCGTTCTTTAGTAAGAATTAAATTAAGTGAATCAACTTCTTGATTTTTTTGGTTTGAAAAACCTCTCAATTCTTTCTTACTCAATTTTTCAATATCTTGGCAAAAAGAAAGAAAAGCAGCGCATGTAAATACGATTGTTAACCAGGCGGATTTAATCATTTCATTTTCTATTGTGAGTTTACTGCTCCTTTTATAAACTGATACCCGCCGAAAACAATTGCACCCCAAAAAATAAATCCAGTATCTGCAATAGTTAATACAGTGCCTCCAATACACCACAATGCCCCATATAGCATATCCTTCTTCCCATTTTTAACTTTTTCAATAGCTATTTGCTCTTCTATTTTATCAACAATTATATTTGCGGAATCTTCATCAATCCCCATATTAACTAATTCTTGAACTACTTCATAATTCGTCTTTTTTTCATTCACAAGTAAATTAGCTGCATGTTCATAAACTTTCTCTAGCACTTGTTCTGCTTCATTGTCATTCATTTCCATAAGATTACTATTATGTAAGATATTATAAATCTATTTTTTAACTTGCTTGCCTTCTTTATAGTGCTCTATTTTAATTAGTTTTCCTTTTAAATCATAACTTTTCCAATCTCCCTCTTTTTCTCCTTCTTTATATAAACCAGTAGATTTTATTTGCCCATTATCATAAAAATCCTTCCAAACTCCTTCATAGATACCAAGTTTGAAATTAATGATGTACTCCGGTTTACCATTTTCATAATAATATTTCCATTCTCCGTCCACCGAACTGTCTATATAATTTCCCTGACTTTGTAATTTTCCATTATCGTGATAGAATTTCCATTCTCCAGTCAGTGCACCAGCGTTATAGTCACCGATACTATTAATTTTACCATCATTGTTATAAAATTTCCATTCTCCGTCCATCGAACTGTCTATATAATTTCCCTGACTTTGTAATTTTCCATTATCGTGATAGAATTTCCATTCTCCAGTCAGTGCACCAGCGTTATAGTCACCGATACTTTGTAATTTTCCATTTTCGTGATAGTATTTCCATTCTCCAGACACTGCACCACTTGAATAGTC
>CANLFK010000197.1 GCA_947489925.1 Candidatus Caenarcanales bacterium | reverse complement strand
TCACGACAGGCAAACCATTGGCATGTTTTGATCCCCCAGATTTATTGAGTGTGTTATAATAGTTTAAAACATTAGTTCTAAAGTATCACCGTTTTGATCCCCCAGATTTATTGAGTGTGTTATAATAAGGAACTGGGTGATCTGGACTTGCTAAACGTTTTGATCCCCCAGATTTATTGAGTGTGTTATAATTTGAAATTTGAATTATAAATCTTTTCACACGTTTTGATCCCCCAGATTTATTGAGTGTGTTATAATAGGGAATGCGATCAAGTTTGCTTACAGAATGTTTTGATCCCCCAGATTTATTGAGTGTGTTATAATTCGTTTCTGCTTTTGTCTTTCCAAATAATCGTTTTGATCCCCCAGATTTATTGAGTGTGTTATAATTTATGCCCAGTTTATTTTTATCTATACCTTGTTTTGATCCCCCAGATTTATTGAGTGTGTTATAATAGCATTACATATTTTCAAAAAATCTCTTTAATGTTATAATAAATATTCTCATTCAATAAATCTGGGCTTGATCATAACTGATTAAGGTGTAACTTGACGCTCTAGCTCTCTACCTTTAGTAGCTCTCTACCGTTAGTTCACACCTTGTTTTATTTATGCCTTTTCATTAAGGCTAAGTTTTTAATCTTTTCTGTAAGTTTTTAAAATAGGTAACTTTAGGGAATTTACTTCCAGATTTTCATAAACTTTCATTACACTCAAAACAAACATATCCACAAAATCTAGTATTTTATAATTCAAATTATTGTCTTTTAGTTTATATTCAACTAGTCCAGTCATAAAAAACTTTATCCAATTAGTAAAAATTACTTCGTCTTCATCTATCAATTCGCTGGCAATTAAATCATCAATTTGTTTTTTATTTTGAATAATATAATGTGCCAAAAGCAAATCTACAAAGGCTCTAAAAGGTTCAATTAAGTCATAAACCAAAGGATGAGCATGAAAACGGCTTTTATGTTTAATACCCAAGGCTGGCAATAAACCATGAATTAAAATTGCTCTGTAAATCAAGGTTTTAATAACCGCATAACCATAATTGAGAGCTTTATTTTCAAACTTTTCAGCATTTCTTCTTTCACGGTTCAAAACACGGCTAATAGTTCCAAAATATCTTTCCCAGTAATATCTGGCTACTCTAGCTTCTTCAATATGAGCATTATCTGATACTTCTATATTTAATTCAAAGCCTAAATCGCTCAATAAATCTAATTGATTATGAATTTTACAAAAAGCAATTTGATTCCATAATTTATTACAAAACTCTTCTGAAGCTTGAATTTGATTAAAAAAAGCATCTCTTCTCACAACTTTTTCTAACCCGACTGTCCAGCCAATTGGTTGATAATTTTCGGCACAATGCAAAATCACAATATCATTTTCTAGCATACGACTAATGCACTGATTAGAAAAACTAACTTGTGGAGTTGAAATTATTACGGTTTTTACATCACTAATTGGAATTTTTTTATCTAAATTATTTTTTTCTTGGCAAATAATAAAACCCCGAGACACTCTCAGGAAAACGCCAGCCGTATTTATAGTTAAAACATGATGAGACATTTATTTACCAAAATGTAATTTGTTCAGGGAAAGCTTCTCCAGCTTTCTTTCGGTATTTATGATGAGTTTCAACACAGCTAATTATTTCAGCTTTATTCCATTGTTTGGCAGTAATAAAAAAAGCAACCACATTTCCGCCAGCGATTGGAGCATTATTTCTGACTTTTTTCAACCAATAATCAGATTTATCAATTGTTACGCAATTACGCACATAAACGCTTTCTTGCATCATAAAAAAGCCAAAGTCTAGCAAGGTTTTTCTAAAATTGTTCGCCGCCTTTATCTCGTGCTTTTCGAGAGTTGGCAAATCGAACATGACAAATATTTGTCCCAATGTATAAGCCCATGACATAATATTTTATAATTACCCAGAATTTCAGAAACTGAATAAAAAAAGAGTTGAAAGATTTATTCCCCCAAAACTAAAAAATTTTTGTATTATACTTTTTAATTATTTCTTTAGTTTTAGTTTAAATATGTCTAATAATATGATTTGGGGTTTTGATTTAGGCAAAAAGTCTATTGGTGCTTGTTCTCGGAATGGACAAAATATTGAATTTTTGCAGTCTTACACTTTTGATTTGGAATATGCTGACCCTAAAGAATGGAGACCAGCCCGCAAAACGGCAAAAAGAACTAAGTTCTCTCATAAAAAAAGAGAAGAAAATTTAAATAAATGCTGGACAGAATTAGGCTGGACAATACCAGACACACAAAATCAAACTTTATTGGCTGGTTTAAATGCTAGGTTACAAATTTTGCATAATAATATTGTTTCAACCGATCAATTGTATTTAGCTTTGCATTCGGTTATTCAGCATCGTGGTTATGATGATAATTTGCCTTGGCTAAGAAAAAAAACGAAAAAGAAAAATCAAGAAATACTCGAAGAAGAAACTGAAAATAAAACTGAGAAAAAAGAATTAACAGAAGCTGATAAAGATGAATTAGAGAATAAAAAGAAATTAGAAACTTTTGAAAAATTATTTTCGGATTTGAATTTAAACTTGCATGAAAATTATATTTCTGAATTTGAAGCTTTAAAACTTGGTATTTGGGATAGCCAAAATAAAAAAGTATTAATTCCAGAAAAGTTTGTAAATAAAATTCGTGGCTTGGTGGTTTATCCTCGCCAAATGATAATCAAAGAAGCTCAAAAAATCTTAGAAAATGCTTCCGCTAAATTTACTGAACTGAAAGATAAAATAAATTATATTCTTTGGGGAAATGCTGGTGAAGCGTATAAAAACAAACCTTGTCATTTAGAGGGGATTTTGGGGCAAAAAATACCAAGATTTAATAATAGAATAATGTCTAAATGCCGTTTATTTGAGAAGTTTAATACGGTAAAAGCCAAAGATAAATTGGCAATTGAAACAAAACTTTTATTAATTTTAAAAAATTTGCGTTATCAAAAAAAGATAGATGAAAAGCCGCTTCTGTTGAACTTTGAAGAATTTAAAATACTTTTTGAAAAATGTAGAAAAAAACTG
>CANLFK010000196.1 GCA_947489925.1 Candidatus Caenarcanales bacterium | reverse complement strand
GAAGTGTCAGAGAAATAAAAAAACATGGATATAAAGCAATAAGTTTATTCAAGCTTGGAATCGAGGAATTGAGACACTGGATTTTAAATTGCGAATTATTTATCAAAAATATCCTTGCTTTCATTCAATCACGATTTCAAAAGTTTTGTACCGTACTTAGGTGAATTCGATGAAAAGAAAATCTGAAAAGGTCAATTGAGAAAGTCTCTTTTCTAAAGAATTTTGCTTTAAAACCCCAAACCCCCTGAAAGTGGGCTATTAGAGAGTGGAGTTAGACATTTAAACCTTGAAGACAGAAAATTTAAATAACAGATTTCTTGAGTGTCCCCTTCGGGGAATGGCGTAAGCCTAGGGGTCTAAGACTTGAATTCTTGAGAATCTTTTTATGTTTTTTATCTGTCGAACTCACATTAATATAAGGCTTGTTTTTAATTGCTGCAAAGATAAATTTATAATTTGAAAAAACCAGTAAAAAAATAATAATAAAGCGTATAAGGAATAATATGGCTATCAAAACGATCAAGCACTACGATCAAGTACTGAGAAGCGTATATGAATGTGAGTAATAATTTTTCTTTTGGGAATATTATTTTTTATGAATACTTGTCAAGAAAAAAAAATCTACGAATTAGCTTTTAAAATTGAAACATTGTATGAAGATAATTCAATCCCAGAAAGAGAATTCGAAAGTCTACGCCAAGAAATATTTTCTCAAAATCTTGATTTTATCCACTCAGTAAAAGAATTTTCTAATAAAAAAGAGTTTTTTTGTTTTGTTTTTATATCTTTCAGAGCTTCAACTTACTATTTTAATAAAAAATATTGGAGTGAATCTAAAACACTTTCTCAGCAAATGGTTGAGCTATCAGAAGACTATTCTGAATTATATAACTTAAACTTAGATAGTCAAGATTTTTATCAATATGGTTTATTATGGCTTAGCTTTTCATTAATGGAATTAAACAAATTTAAGGAAGCAAAAAAATATTTAAAAGAACTTAAAGAAATAGGATTTAAAATAGAATACGCTAAACGCTCTATACATCAATGTGATTTAGCTTTAGCTTTTGAGAGTTTAACAACTATAAGCTACCTAAGTCTTTTACTATTTATTCCAGGATCATTATATATGTTAGCTGGTAAACAAATTCCGCTTTGGGCAGCTTACTGCACTAAAATACAGATATTTATATGCGTACTTGTAAGTCTTCTGTACATCTATGCACATTTATATGATAAGAAAACTAAAAATACTACTTCTCTTTCTATTTCCCCGTTTTAATTGATTTACAACTTGAAAAAACCAGTAAAAAAATAATAACAAAGCGTATAAGGAATAATATGGCTATCAAAACGATCAAGCACTCCACCATGCCCAGAAACTAAATTTCCAGTGTCTTTTAAACCAACAGACCTTTTCATTAAAGATTCAACTAAATCTCCAAATTGAGCAGTTAAAGTGCAAACTATTGACATTAATAAAATTTCCCAAAGCTGAAAGTCTTTTTGAATAATTGGGTCTGGATAAAAATAAAATAATAAAATTCCAACAATACAGCCAGCTACTAATCCGCCAATTGAACCTTTGATTGTTTTATTAGGGCTTATATTTTCAGCTAATTTTGTTTTGCCAAAAGCTTTACCAAAATAATAAGCGGCAATATCATTAATCACAGCCAAAACAAGAGGAAATAATAAATAAAAAGCTCCTAATTGACGAAGTAAAACACAATGAGATGGAATCCAAGCAACATATAAAAGGGCTGAAAGTGTGCAAGCCAAATCTATTAAATTAAACTTTTTTTGCTCGGAAGAGCGAGCCACAAATAAACATAAAATTAAACATGAAGCTAAAGCCAACCAAATTCCCAAAGCTTTATAGGAAATAACGGCACATAAAGGAGCTAAAGCACATAAAGTTTTTAGCGTTCTCTTAAAAGTATTTGCCCCGCCCGAAGACGAAATAATAATGAATTCGCCCGCTGAAATCCAAAACAAAATTGAACATAAACCTGCAAAAACCCAACCGCCAAAATAAAGGCTACTAAAACCAATAACCGATAAAAATAAACCCGATTTCCAGCGCTGGGTATGCTCTTTAGCTTTTGGATTTTCGCTGTTCATTCTTTTGGAATAACGGTAAAAGTAGTAACCAAGTCTATTTTGAGCGGTTTCATATCTTTTTGGTCAAGTAAATAAACTAATTCTGGATTTGCTTCGTCAATATTGTCATAATAAGCTGGAATCGTAAATGATTGCTCGCTGTCAATTAATTGATATTCAATTGTTTTGCTAGTTGCTTTGATGATTTTGCCACAATTTTGAATTTGCTCTTTAAATTGATGATTTTTGTCAAGGTAAATGATTGAAACAAAAATAGTTTTATCGATTACATTTTTTTTATCATATTTCATTTGAGCACAATTATTTTTTTAAATGGTTTTTAATTCAATTTCTTTTTTGCTTACAGCTTCTTCTAATGACTTAACATATTTTAAAGTTAATTTTTCCAAATCTTCTAAGGCTTTTTTTATTTCATCTTCCGAAACACCAGTTTTTTTTAATTCTTTAATTTGATCTTGCGAGTCTCTTCTTAAACTTCTCATTACAACACGACCTTTATCTTCAGCCGTTTTATTTAAAGTTTTAATTAATTCTTTGCGTCTATCTTCTGATAAGGGAGGAATATTAATGCGAATACAGCTCCCATCATTAGAAGGATTAAAACCCAAGTCTGAATTTACAATTCCAGTTTCAATGGCTTTTAAGTTAGCTTTATCAAATGGTTGAATTAAAAAACTACGACCGTCTGGAACAGTAATGCCAGCCACATCAGTTAATGACATGCTCGAGCCATAACATTCAACTCTTATTCTTTTGAAAACCTCTGGATTGGCTCTTCCAGTGCGAAAAGTTTTAAGCTCATCTTGAAAAACTTCAAAAGCTTTTTTCATTTTGTCTTCAGTATTTTTTAAAATATCTTTGGCGGTCATAACTTTAAATTACTTATTTATTATTTTATTAAAACTTTTTTAGATTCTAAATAAAAATTCATTATATAGGCAAGTTTT
>CANLFK010000195.1 GCA_947489925.1 Candidatus Caenarcanales bacterium | reverse complement strand
AAAACATATATAAAAACTAATTAAACAAAATAATTATTTGAGATGTTTATTATATCTTACAAAATTTGCATTCAAAAATAAAAAAGACCTAATCCGTGTTTATGGGATTAAGCCTTTTTGTGTTTTATTGAAAAGTTTAATATAAAACTAAATACTTACCATAAATTACCAGAAGTATTTATTTCTCTGGCTTCTCTTTGGGTGGGTACTTCTGTATCTAAATCAACATTTCTGGAAGATAAAGCTTCGTCTTCATCAACTCTTGCGATTGGACCACAACTTCTAATATTAGGACCACATCTTCTAGCAACTGGAGCACAACGGCGAACCATTGGACAACAACCTACTGGAGCTGAAGCTGTGCAACGACGAGCCATAGGAGCTGGATGACATCTTCTTGCAACAGGATGGCATTGTCTAGCAACTGGAGCACAACGGCGAACCATTGGACCACAACCTACTGGAGCTGAAGCTGTGCAACGACGAGCCATAGGAGCTGGATGACATCTTCTTGCAACAGGATGACATTGTCTAGCAACTGGAGAACAACGGCGAGCTATAGGAGCTGGATGACATCTTCTTGCAATAGGGTGGCATCTTCTAGCAACTGGAGAACAACGACGAGCAATTGGGCCACAACCTACTGGAGCTGAATTATTATAATCATGTCCTAATTCTTCTTCAAGATCATTTAAGTGAGCAATTCGATCTTCTGAAGCGGGTATTTTTTCAGCTTTTGGTTCTGGAGCTGTTTCCAAATAATTGTCTTCAACATTTTCTTCTCTGAGGTTTAAATCATTAACGGCTATTAATAAACCGCTTAATGGGCCATCTGTTTTCCCTGAACTTGTTAAAGCTGATCCACCTTCGAGTGATGCACTTGTGTGTGATGAAGAGCTCGCACCAGAGAGGAATAAACAGAATGCCAAAAGTAGATTTAGCATTTAAGAGTTTCTCCTAATTTAAGTAAAATAACTAGTCAAAATGATTATGCCCTAAATGTAAAGCTAAAGCGAAATAATACTTTTTTTGAATTTGAAAAATAAAAGGGAAATCGCTTACTAGGCAAGCTAATTAGAGAAAGTTAAAAATTAGTTAATATATTAAGACGGTTCAAAATTTAGGTTAAAAGGATTAAAAAAAATTCACAATTCAATAAAATAGACTAGTGCTAATTCATAAGATTTAATACCAAAACCAGAAATTTGCCCTATACAAACTGGAGCAATTAAGGATAAATGCCTAAATTTTTCTCGTTTATGAATATTAGAAATATGAACTTCAATGGTTGGTAAATTGGTAGCAGAAATTGCATCTCGAATCGCTATACTGGTGTGGGTATAAGCTCCAGCATTGATTATTAAGCCATTAAAATTATTATTGAAAGCTTCATGTATAAAATCTATAATTTGTCCTTCTGAGTTGGATTGCTTTGTAGTTAGCATTAATCCAGCTTTTTCAGCTTTAATTTTTAAATTATCTTCTAATTGTTTTAAATTCAAATTGCCATAAATTTCTGGCTCTCTTTTCCCTAACAGATTTAAATTAGGTCCATTTATCAAAAGGATTTGTTTTGCTTGATGTGTTTCTTTATTATTCATTTAAGGATTTAACTGTTCATTATTTTTATTATTGAAAGTTGGAAATGGATGATTAACATAAACTTCAATTCTGGCAATATTCACCTGCATTGCTGAAACTGTGTCTTTTAAATCTTCAAATTTATCTTCAAATTTATCCATTCGAGCAGATAATTTTGCATCAACTTGGTCAATTTTATTAGATAATTTTGTGTCGATTTTGTCTATTTTAGCGTCTAGTTTATCAATACGAGCCAGCATAAAATTAACCGCAACTAGGCTTGTGCCAATGGTTGAAACTAAAATTGAAATGACGGTAATAATTAAATGCGAGTCCATAAAAACAAAATAACTTTAACTAAATATATTATACCAATAATCTGTATTTTAAAATTTAGAAGCGGACTTAAAGCTTTCGGCAAGAGATTTAATAGTGGGCTGACTAAAATCATTAATTTGACTTTCGGCTTTTTCTTCGATTTGGTCATTTAATTCAGTAAAAAAATCTAAACCAGACTGTTTTTCCACTTCATCAACTGAAACAATAAAATCTCGGGGCAAAGAATTATGAGGTGGTTTTTGTGGCATTATATAAGCCATGGTGCGAGGTTTATTATTCAATTCATCTAATACTACAGCAAAAAAACGATCAGGAATTTCAATTTTATTTCTGGTCAAAAAGCGGTCTCTGACATTATCATCATAAATTGGTCCAACAATTACCCAAACTTCTTCTAATTCATCTGCATATCGATCTGCTATTTCTTTTTCCATGTCTGCCCAAACTTCTCTGTTTAAATTAGCTTTTTGCGGAACAATATTAGACATAAAAAAAGTTTCATACTGTGCATCACGCCCATATCTAGTGGCAATTGCATGATTAGGAGCTAAGTGTCCACGATCATAATTACTTTTTGAATAATCCGAAGGCTTAACTTCTGCTGTAGTTCGAGTATCTACAAAAAATTTAGGACTTCGTTTTAAACCAATATTACATTTATATTCACAACTAAAAACTCGATAAGCCGCCCAAGCTGGGTTTTTACGCTTTTCATCATAACCAACCATAAAACCTTTATTTTCAAGTATTTTTATTTTATTCGGATAATTTTTACTAATTGGTTTGCCAGCATAAAGTATAAAGTTGTTTAATTTACTTTCTTTTTTATTAGGTGAAGTTTTATAAGTTATTTCTTTTTGTGATTGAATTTCAATTGGCTTGTCAGTGGGCTTAAAGTAATCAAATAAAAAAGCTCCAATAAAAATCAATGCCAATAAAAGAAATAACCAATTATTTTTTCTCTTTTTTTTCATAGTTGTTTATTTTATTAAAGTCTCAAATTTAAGTTCCTGAGCAAACCAAGAATTGCAAATAAAAGGTTCTTGATTCATATATAAAATTGAAATAAATTCGTCTATTTTTTCTTTTTCTGAAGCTACTTGGAATTGAAGGTGATCTCTAAATAATTGATGAAGATCGTCAGGATGAGACTCTAAAT
>CANLFK010000194.1 GCA_947489925.1 Candidatus Caenarcanales bacterium | reverse complement strand
GTATTTAGCGTTCAGCTAGTAACTATTTTGGCTTTAAGTAGATCCTTTGGCTAACCAAATTTCAAAATTATCAGCTTCTTCATCTTCAGGATTAGCTTTGCGGGTGGCTGTTTGCATTTCTCTTCTGGCTTCTTCTTTCTCTTCAAAAAACTTATTCCAGACCGTGGCAGATTCAATACTGTCGCCTTTATGCTCGGTATAAGCTTCACGGACTTTTAATAAAACTGGTGTTCTGACTGCCATACCCGATACAATAGCCTGACCATTAGAAAGAGAGGGTAATTCTTTTAATAAATCTCTGCCAGCTCCTTCGACACTTTTCCCGACACTTTCTTGATCATTTGGATTAATAATTCGCATAAAAAACTGTGTCATACATTGCGATAAAACATTTTGGTCTAGCTTGCCCGGTCTTTGTGTAATTAAGCCAACTCCTACTCCAAATTTACGGCCTTCGGATAAAATAGTTTTTAAAATAGTATTTGAAGCACTATTATTCTCACCAGACGGGGCAAAACGATGAGCTTCTTCAATAATAGAAAAAACTGGATATTCCAAAGAATTTTCTGGTTCAGTATTTTCATCATTATTTTTATGTGCTTCACGAGCTTTATAAACTTTCCGTAATAAAATAGCGGCACAAACTTGCTGTTCTCTTTCTTCTAAGCCATCAAGTCTAATAACAGTGCATTGCCCCGGTCTAAATAACTCTCTCAAAGAAGTTCCACCATCATCAACAAATAATTTGTGTTTTTTATTTCTAGCATCAAAACGAGAATTTAATCGCCATCTTAAAGCTTCCAGAGTGCCTTTATTATTACTTTTCTTTTCTTCTTCGCCCTCAATTTTATCCTCTAAAAAACCAAGCAAGTCGCTATATGTCCATTTAAAGTTCTTTTTGCGAGTAGCATTTTTCACTTCATTAAGTAATTCTTCCAGTAATTGACTCATTTTTTCACTTATATCTGGCAATAAAAAACGAATATCACCAAAACTTAATTCATGCGTATTAATCGAAAAGTCTAACCCAGGGCGTACAATTTTGACTTCTGGTCTATAAGTTTTATTCCTCGCCAAGTCTTTATATTCAAACTTTTTGGAATTTGACATTTGATTTAAGGTTTCATATTCTCCGTGCGGGTCAAAAACAGCAATAGCGGCTCGATTATAATGCTGCATTAATTCTTCTAAAATTACCCTTGTCAAATAGCTTTTACCCGAGCCAGTTCCAGCCAAAATAGCAAAATGAGTAGCCACTAATTTATCAACATTAACAATTACATCTAAACTCGGTCTAAGAAGCATATTACCAATATAAGCCGAGGCAATTTCATTTCTTTTGGCTGAAAATAAAACTGGCGATAATTTTTCATCGGGTGGCAAATAAATTATGGTATTTGGGTTTGGATTAATGCGTGGATTGACAAAAGATTTTAATTTATTATCAAAATAGCCCAAAATATTAGCGGTAATTTCATATTCAATATCATTCAAAGCATTTGGCAAACCCAAAGCAGAAGCAATTTTACCCGCATCAATAGAGGGATTTGCCAAAAAGTTAGCTGGTAAATTACGACAAATACACCGAGAAATTATAATAGCAAATACTTCTTGTTCTTCCCCATTGACTAAGGTTTTATAAAGTAAATATTCTCCGACTCGAGTATAAATATTATCTTTGGTTTGTATTTTTATTTGCCCATTTTCTTCGGCTGGGCCAAGTACTCGTCCAATTGGTATCATAATTTAAATAGTCTCAATTTGCAAATTACTGTAATCATAGTTTACTAAAGTACAAAGCTTTATAATAAAACTAATAGTACCATTTGCACTTAAATTACCTTCAATAAAGTGATTTTTAACAAATTCTATTTTTACTTTATAATTTTACTTTG
The DNA here is from genome assembly GCA_947489925.1 of Candidatus Caenarcanales bacterium. Taxonomy (GTDB): domain Bacteria; phylum Cyanobacteriota; class Vampirovibrionia; order Caenarcaniphilales; family Caenarcanaceae; genus JAAFJH01. Next base: position 1,297 of record CANLFK010000194.1, on the reverse strand, counting down.
TTTATAATTTGATTTTATGAAAGCAAATCCGAACCTAATCACTGAATTTTTAGCCGCAACTAATACAACATTTGTAATTCCTGTTTATCAAAGAAATTATGATTGGTCACGCATACAGTGCAAGCAACTTTTAGATGATATTTTACAAATTGGTGAAAATGAAAAAATAAAATCTCATTTTATTGGAAGTATAGTTTATGTTCACGATAGTGTTTATACTGTTTTAGGTTTAAAAGAATTAACTGTTATTGATGGACAACAAAGATTAACAACGCTCACTTTAATTTATATTGCGCTTTACAAATTGGCACAAGAATTAAGAAATGAGACTTTAGAAAATAAAATTTTCAAACAATATTTAATAAATGAATTTGCAAAAGAAGAAGATAAATTAAAATTAAAAGCAACTGAAAATAACAAAAAAGCTATAGTACATATTTTAAGCACAAACGATATTAACGAATTTAAAGGTTACTCAAGAATTGTAGAAAATTTTAAATATTTTCAAACTCAAATTAATGCAGAAAATTTTGAAATAATACAAAAAGGTTTATCCAAATTAATGTTTGTTGATATTGGACTTGATAGACAAAATGACAATCCGCAAAGAATATTTGAAAGCTTAAATTCTACTGGTTTAGCATTATCGCAAGCAGATCTTATTAGAAATTATATTTTGATGGATCTTACGCCTAAAGTACAAAGTAAAATATATAATAATTATTGGCAATTTATAGAAGATTTAGCTAAAGATGAAGAAAATAATCAAAATAAATTATCAGATTTTGTTCGTGATTTTTTAACTTTAGAAAATAGAAATATTCCAAACAAAGATAAAGTATATTTAGAATTCAAAAAGAAATATTCAGAAGAAAAAACAGAACAAGAACTAGAAGAAATATTAATTAAAATAAAATCATTAGTGAATTTTTATAATAAATTACTAAATCCAAAAAATGAGCCTGATAAAGAAATACGAATACAGCTTGAATATATAAAAAAACTAGAGATAAATGTTGCTTATCCTTTTTTAATGAAGGTTTATGAAGATTTCGCAAATAAAATTATTGACAAAAATATCTTTATCCAAGTACTAGAATTAATTCAAAGTTATACTTGGAGAAGATTTATTTTAGGACTTCCTACAAGTTCTTTAAATAAAATTTTTATGAGTTTTTATAAAGAAGTTGATACCCAAAATTATTTATACTCAATTCAAAAGTCTTTATTACAAAAATCTGGCTCTCAACGCTTTCCTCGTGATGAAGAAACTATTAAAGCATTTAAAGAAAAAGAT
>CANLFK010000193.1 GCA_947489925.1 Candidatus Caenarcanales bacterium | reverse complement strand
TCAGTAATCGGTGCTAATCTTGAACCAACTCCTGCTGCCAGAATCATCGCTCTCATTTAATTTAATCCTCTCAATTTTCAAAGATTTTGTCTGCTGATTTATTTGTTCCCAAGATTTAATTATTTGTTCTCGTACTCTTGTTTGAGAAGTTCCGCCAAAACTCTCCCTTTTTTGTAGGCAGGTTTCAATTTTAATAGCGACTTCAATGTCTGAGTCAAAACTTTGATGAAATGATTTCCATTCATTTAAATTTAAATCAGTCAAATATTTTTTATTTTCTAAACAATAACCTACTGCTTGACCAACTGCATAATAAGCTTCTCTAAAAGAAATTCCTTTTTTGACCAAATAATCAGCCGCATCAGTTGCATTCATAAAGCCTTTTTGTGAAATTTCATTTAATTTTTCAGTATTAATTTCTAAAGATTCTAAAAACTTAGGCATAATTTGCAAACAGATTTTTAAATTTTCATAAGTATCAAATAAAGCTTGCTTATCTTCTTGTAAATCCTTATTATAAGCCAAAGGTAAGCCTTTTAAAATTATCAAAATACTTTGCAAATTACCAATAATTCGTCCACTTTTCCCTCTAATTAATTCTGGTATATCTGGATTTCTTTTTTGGGGCATCATGCTCGATCCAGTGGCAAAACTTGGATGTAATTTGATAAATTTAAATTCCTCGCTTGCCCATAAAATCAGCTCTTCGGATAATTGGCTTAAATGTACAATATTTAAAGAAGCCGCAAATTGATGTTCAGCCACAAAATCTCGGTCACTAACTGAATCAAGACTATTATTGGTGGGAGCAGTAAAGCCTAAAAGTTTTGCGGTTAAAAATCTATCAATCGGATAAGTAGTTCCAGCTAAAGCTCCAGCCCCAAGCGGACAATAATTTAAGCTTTCTCTAAAGTCAGTAAATCTTTCATAATCACGGTTAAAGCGTTCATAATGAGCCATCCAATGGTGTCCTAATGAAATTGGTTGAGCTTGTTGCAAATGTGTATAACCAGGTATTATTTGATTTAAATCCCGCTCTGCTAAGCTTAAAAGAGTTTGTTTCAAAGCCAAAATTAATTCACAAAGTTCAAAGTTTATATTTCTAGTCCAAAGTTTAAAGTCGGTCGCAACTTGATCATTACGGCTACGAGCGGTATGTAATTTGCGGGCTGGCTCTCCAATTAAATCGGTTAATCGCCTTTCAATTGCCATGTGTATATCTTCTTCATCTTGTCTTTCGGCTTTCCATTGCTCTGGATTGGCTGAAATTTCTTCTCCGATTTGATTTAAACCTTCAATAATTTTATTTTTATCTTTTTCTTCTATGATTTTGCATTCAGCTAACATTTGAACATGAGCCAAGCTTCCTTGCAAATCGAATTGCCAAAGCCTAAAATCAAAATTAAAACTTGAGTTAAACTTATCAAGCAATTTATTAGTTTGTTCGCTAGATAACCCAGCCCAGAGTTTTGTTTTATTGTTAGTATTATTCATTTTTGTTTGCATTTGTCTAAAACATAAATTATAAAGAGAGCAAACTTAATGTTTTAATATTTTGAAAACTATATTTATTAAATAATTTTAAGTTCATTTAATGATTTTTGGCTTGGTTTTAATTAAATAGTTTTTACTAAAAATCTTAAATATTATTTTTGTCTGGTGGATTTTGAAGTGTGCTTTGTAAATATGAATTATATAAAAACGATAAACGAGAATTATTTAATTGCTTTTGTATAGCTTCGGGGCTTGGATTAGCTTGTTTGCTTATATTGTTTTTCATTAAAGTATCTTCAAGTTCTAATTGTTGATTTTTAACTTCTTCAATATTATTTTTATCCTGATTTTCATTTTTAGTTAAAGGTTTTATGCCAATAAATGGTGAGAAGCCTATTTTTAAAGTTCCAGTTGGTTCATCATTTATTGTTTCTGGTTGAGTATTAGCATTAAAAATATTAGCGGTTGAATTATAAATATCAGCTAAATTATTTTCTGGAGAATTAGGAAGATTTAAACCATCAGAATTAGTTTTAACTTGATTATTTGATTTTACTTTTGGCCAATTTGACTGCTCTGGATTTTGCATTAATTTATTAATTGTTTCATCAATTCCTTGTCCTAAATCAGCTTTGCCATTAAATACATTCTCAAAATGCTTAGTTAAAATTTGATAAGGCTCATTATTGCTAGTTAATTGATCCGCTGGTCTTTTACCAATTTTAAATGGAATAGTTATTTTGCTTGAATTTTGTCTTGGAGTAGAGCCAGTAGATAAGTTTGGTTTAAATAATTCTAATACTTGATTGCCCATGCCAGAGCCAATACCTAATAAAGCAATATTTTGAGTTTGTTTAAGTTTATTGAATAAAAAAGCTGAATTTATTTTTTCTAGGTCTGGATTAGTTTTTTTAATTTCATCAATATCTTTTTCGGTCAATCCTTTTGTATAAGCTTTTGTTTGATCTAATAGATTGTTTAGTTTTTCTTCAAATTTATCAATTATTTCCCCCCGATCTTTTTCTGTAAACGCTTCAGCTAAGCACTTCATCGTGGGTTCAATATAATTTTCATTTATATAATTTGGATTTTTATTAATTTTATTTATAGTTAAAGCTACGCCCGTATCACTTTCTAATTTATTTAAAGGTTTATCTCCGTTTTCGGGTAATATTTCCTCAAATTTTTTCAGTTCAGCTTTTAATTCTGTTTCTGTTGCTTCTAATTTGTCTTTGTCTTCACTCTTTAATTCAACTCCTAGTTCCGCTAAGCTTACTCCTTCAAAGCTTTCATTATTCAAGAGTTCATTAATAGTAGAAAGTTTTTGTTTAATATTGTTTTGAGTATTTTCTACTTTTCTAAACGGATCTTTGTCGGGTTTATTTTTATTAACTTGCGAAAAAGCTTTGTCAAATACTTCTGGTTTTCCTGTTTTACCGCTTAACATACGAACTTTCATTTCTTGAAAATCTTTTGCGTCTGGTACTAAAAACTTTTTTTGTTTAGCAAAAAAGTCATTGTCAGTATTTTTACCTTCATCAAAATCTTGAGCATTTAAGCCATAACCAGCAAATAGTTGATTCCAGCCTTCCATACCAGTTTTAACATTCTCTTTTAAATTCTTTGAATCTGATTCTATTCCGCTCATAAAAGCCATTAATTTATTTTTTTTTGCTTCTATCATTTGTTGGGCTCGATTAACACTTTGAGCTGGAGGAGTTGTACGATTACTAGGAACAGGAGCAGTAGCTTGTGAATTAAAAGTT
>CANLFK010000192.1 GCA_947489925.1 Candidatus Caenarcanales bacterium | reverse complement strand
ATTTTCAGGTAAATGAGAGCCATGTTTTTGCATAAAACCTTCTGAAGAGCTAGAAACAACCTTTTGAACACCAAATAAAACGCTCCAATACAAAAATAAATTACAAATTTTATTAGACAATTCTTGGCAAAATAAAGGAAAAGCTTGAGCTTCATTATTTTTAAGATTGGCTTTGGCATTAAAAAATAAACTAATAAAATCACCAATTGTCGAAATTACAAAAGGAAAAATTAAAAAATTAGAATTGAGAGCATAATTTATTAAACTTTTTTGCCAAGTCTTTGTATTTATTACTCTCTTAGAGTGAACAGCTTTAATAACTTTACTCGAAAAACCCCTCTGTTTATTTGGATTAAAATATGGTTTAGTTTGAGAATTAGAAATAATCACTTAAAGTTTTACTTCCTCCGCTGGAATTACCCAGATCAGGTTTGAAGGGTTGTCTTTACAGTTAAGACTCTCAGCCAAATTAAGCACCCCTGTTTTATTTTATAAGTTTATACTAATTAATTAAAAAATGTAGAAAAATTGCTTTTTAGTTTTTTTAGTTATAAATTTAAATCTGTTAAAAAAAATATAAAATGCCTAGTATTGTTATTTCTGGTGGTCAATGGGGCGATGAAGGCAAAGCCAAAATTACTGATTTGCTTTCCAACCAAGCTGATTTTATTATTCGTTACCAAGGCGGAGCAAATGCTGGCCATACGGTGGCAACTGAAAACGGTTTATTTAAGTTTCATTTAATTCCTTCGGGCATTTTATTTGAAAGCAAAATTTGTATTATTGGCCCCGGAACGGTTATTGAGCCGAGTTTTTTAATTAAAGAAATTGAAGATTTAAAAAGCAAAAATATTGATTTAAATGGTCTCAAAATATCGCCTTTGGCTAGCGTTACCATGCCTTGGCATATTGCCATTGATAAAGCAACTGATACTGTGGGTTCAACGGGTCGTGGAATTGGTCCAACTTATACCGATAAAGCCAAAAGAAGCGGTGTTCAAGTTTATGATTTATTAAACCGTAATTATCTGCAAAACAAACTTAGCAAAATATTACCCAAGCAAAATCAAACACTCAGACAAATTCATGATTTACCAGAATATAAGCTAGAAGAAGTATTAGCAGAATATTTAAATTATGGTGAAATTTTAAAACCTTATATAGCTGACACAATCAATGATTTGCACAAGGCTCGTAAATCTGGCAAAAATATTTTATTTGAAGGTGCTCAAGGCACTTTATTAGACATCACTTTCGGGACTTATCCATATGTAACTAGTTCAACTCCAGTATCTGGCGGGGCTTGTGTCGGTTCGGGTATGGGTCCAACTTCCATTGATAAAGCTTTGGGCGTTTTTAAATGTTTTTCAACTCGAGTTGGTGATGGACCATTTCCGTCTGAGCTGGAAGAAAAATCAGCTGAAGCTATTAAATTAAGGCAAGACGGTACTCAGTGGGCTGAATTTGGTACTACGACAGGGCGAATGAGAAGAGTGGGCTGGTTTGATACAGTTTTAGCTCGTTATGCAGTTAAAGTAAATTCTTTGGATTATATTGCTTTTACCAAAATTGATACGCTAGATGCTTTTGATGAAATATTTATTTGTATGGCTTATATGCACAAAGAAACTGGCGAAATTGTCCAAGATTTGCCATATGCGGCCGCTGATTATTTGAAAGACTTTAATCCAGTTTTTCAGTCAGTTGAAGGTTGGAGAGAAAATACTCATGGAGTAAGAGACTGGGATAAATTGCCTGAAAAAGCTAAAAATTATATAAATTTACTTAGCAAAATTATTGATACTCCCGTTGCTATTCTTAGTACTGGTCCTAAAAGAGAAGATTCAATTATTATTAAGAATATTTTTGAATAATTACTTATAATTAACTTTATGAGAAGCCAAAAATTATTTGTTTTATTTATTATTATTGTTTTTAATATTGGATTTATACCTATTAAAGCTGAAAATACTACTTCTTTTAAATTAGAAAGTTCGTCTAATACTATTTTGAAAGGTACTATTTTGACTTTAATTGTTGAAAAAGGAGTAGATGCAAGCTTAAATAATGTTGGTGATTTATTCACGGCCAGAGTAGCTGAGTCAGTTTATACAGAAGATCAAAAAGAAATTTTAATACCAAAAGGTAGTTGGGTAAATGGTCGAGTGATTAAAGTTCAATCTCCTAGCCGTTTAAGCAAAGCTGGTAAATTATTTTTAGAATTAGATTATTTAACAACACTTAGCGGAAATTTATTACCAATTAATGCCACAATTAGCTTTGAAGGCGGAAAAGTTAATCAGGAAGGAGTTCTCGACCCGCAAACTGGTTTTAAAAATAAAGCTTTAGCTCCTACTAAAAAACTATTATCAACTGATACTGGACAAATTGTTACAGTTGCCACATTAGGATTACCAGTATTTATTACTTTACTCAGTGGATCAACGAAAGCGATTATATCAAAAGGCGATAATATTGGTTTAGCAAAAGGTGAATTTTTAAAAATTGAGCTGAAAGATGATAATTTAATTTTAAAAGAATGAAAGACTTGAAAGAAGAACTTAATAAAATTATTATTGCTCAAGCTTTACTAGACTCATCTAATCCGACTTTACAAGAACAACTTTTTGAATATATTGTACCAAATCATTTAGAAAGTAAAACAAAAATTGGTAGTTTAGCTTTAATGCCTTTTGGTAAACAATTAATGAGAGGCTTAATTATTAATTTAACTTTAAGCTCACCAGAAGAATTAAATCAAGATTATGAACTTAAATATATTAATGAAATTTTAAAAGAAAGTATTTTCGAAGCAGAATATTTAGATTTATTGCTTTGGATTAGTGATTTTTATCTTTGTAGTTTTTGGCAAACTTTAAAAGGTATTTTACCAATTGGTTTGCTTGGTTCTTTTCAGGAGCGGGTTTTTATCCAAATTAATAGCTTAGAAGATTTTGTTAGTTTAAAAATAAAAGTTACACCAAAAGAAGAAAAACTTTTAAATTTATTATTAAATTCAGTACAAAAAAACTTGGCTTTCAGCTTTTTAAGACAGCAAACTAAAGATACAACTTTTCGGCAAACTATTAAAAATTTAATTACTAAAAATTTAATTACGGTACAAACTCAAATCAAAAAAGCCGTAAAACCAGCTCTCAAGAAAGAAAATACAAATTTTAAATTACAAAAAAATAAATTAAATATTATAAAATTAAATACTCAGCAACAAGAAATATTTGATAATTTAAAAGTAATTTTAGACAAAGAGAAATTTGAGGATTATTTATTGCATGGTATAACTGGCTCTGGCAAAACCGAAATTTATTTTTCATTAATTGCAGAAGTTTTAAAAAAAGAAA
>CANLFK010000191.1 GCA_947489925.1 Candidatus Caenarcanales bacterium | reverse complement strand
TGGGACGCTTTGGGTCTAAGATTATTTGTCGGAGAAGAAGAATTGAAAGCTTTGATTAATTCAATTGAAATATTAGAAGAAAAACTGCAAAAAGTTATTATTTAAATTTAAAGGTTTATTTATTATGAATAAAATTTATTTAAGTTTAAGGCTTTTTAGTTTTTTACTTTTATTATTAATTGGTCAATTTTCTATTAGTTGTTTCTCAAATGAAATTGATAATAATAAGTCGCCATTATCTTTAACACAAGCTCAATTACCAGCTGAACTTGAAGTTATAATGCTTAAAGGTTTATATGCTGACCGAGCTGAAATTGGTGATAAAGTTCAATTCAAAGTTTTAGAGCCTTTAAATTTACCGACTGAAAAAGTTTTTATACCTAAAGATTCTATCATTTGGGGAAAAGTAGTTATGGCAGAAGAATCTGAAAGAGCTTTAAAAAAAGCCAAAATCAAAGTTATTTTAGATTCGATAATTTATCCAAATAGTTATTCATTAAGTGTTTCTGGTCATTTGATGGGTAATAAACAAAATTCTTATAATCCGAATAATAATACTTTATATGGCAAAACTTCCAAATTTCAGCAAATGCTAAGAATTGGTAAAGTCGGAGTTGGAGCTTTATTGGCTGGACCACTCGGAGCAGTAACTTCAGCTGGAGCTTTAATATTAGATAAAGGTGGTCGTATTAGGATTAATGAAGGCGACAAAGTTTATATTTACCTTGAATCAGTCGGTTTTATGGCTATTGAATTAAATGTTGAAGGTCAAGTAAATGAAAATAATAATTAACTTAATATTTTGTAATTCAAATTTTATCTACAATTAAACCACTAGCTTTTTCCAGCTCGCTGACAGCTTTATTATAATCTGTGGTGGCATTGGCTAATCTTAATCGGGCTAAGGACAAATCATTCTGTCTTGTTAAAACTAAAAAATTAGTCGAAAGACCAGATTTAAACTTTAAAATTTCGGCATTTAATTGTCTTTCAGAAGCTTTTAAAGAAGCAGTTGAAGAGTCTATTCGAGCTTGAGCCGTCAGAATTGCATTAAAAGCATTTGCAATATCAGCTTTAACCACTTGTTCTAAATTCATAAATTCCAAGTCTAATTGCTCTTTTTCGAGCTTTACTTTTTTTAAAGTCTTAGTTGTAATTTGTGGACTAATCGGCCAGGACATATTTAAACCAATTTTAATTGTATTGAAATCCTGAGAGGCTAAATTTTCCAAATTATCAATATAATCACCTCGAAAGCGATCCCTAACTGAATTACCATTTCCAAAATTATTATTTGAAATAGTTTGAGGTTTACCAGCTAGACCTTGAGTTGAATAACTACCAATTAAGTCTAATTGAGGAAGTCCACGATTTATATAATATTTTTTGTCTAATTCTTTTAATTCAAGTTTTTTCTTAATTTCAAAAAATTCGGGTCTTCTCATCAAAGAAGCTTCAAGGGCTTTTTCAATTGAAATATCATTAGGCTCTGGTTTTAGTATTTCGGTTGGTTTTACTTTTTTCTGCCAATAAAATGAATCTACTGATGGGGCAATCAACAGTTTCAAACTATTTTCGGCTCTAAATAATTGTTCTTGAGCTTGTGCTACTTCTTCTTTTCTCTTTTCCAGTTCTGCTTCAGCTGAAACAATTTCAATTTTGGGCATACTTCCAATTTCAGCTAGGCGACTGGTTCTGTTTAATTGCTCATTTGCTAAATCTACTGATTCTCTTTTTATATCAATATTTTTATAAGCCAAAAGCAAGTCCCAATAAGTAGTTGCCGTTTTATACAAAGTATCTTGCAGTTTTCTCTGAAAATTATAATCCGCTAAGTCTTTATTTAATTTTAAAGTTTTCACTTGTCTTCGATTATCATTCATCCAAAAACCTTTTAATAAAGGCTGTGCAATTGAAAAAGTTAAAATCGAAGCATTTTCTGGTCTTAAAACTTGAAAATTATTATTATTACGCAAACGGCTATTATCAAAGTTTAAATTATATTTAGTTCCAAAAGGTAAAACACCCGATAAATAAGGATTTATTTCCCAGCTTTCTTCAATTAATCTGCCATTTGGTGCATTGGCAAACAGATTTGCGACTGGTGTTTTTTGGTTTTGAAAAAAGGTTTCAGCACCAAGAATAGGAGCATACAAGCCTTTACTAATTTGATAATCTAAGCCAGAAATAGTTTTAGCTTTATCTTGAATTTGTAATTCTAAATTATTTTGAGCCGCCTCTTTTAAAGCTTCTTCTAGTGAAAGAAAACTTATATCTTTACTATCACGAATGATTTCAGCTTTTAAAGTTATTTCTTTATTATCTGGATTAGTTTGAGAATTATCGCTCTCAGGAAAACATTTAAATGAATTATTTGAAATTAAAAAACTGACTAAACCAATTAATAAAACTTTTTTTGACTGATACTTTAAATAAAGAAACATAATTTCATGCAGAATTTTAAGCTTAATTTTAAAATTTATACAAAAACAAATTGTAGATTGTAAATAATAACAAAATGATAACAATTTAGTTTACCAAAAAGCATTGACTTCTATTAAAAAAGGCTAAAAAAGAGTGATAAAATAAACTTTGTAAAAATAATAGCTCTCTTAAGTAAAATACAAATTACTATAATCAAAAATTCAAAATAGTCTTAATGTTAAAAAAAATAATTTTTACTTGTCTTTGTGTTTGGTGCTTAAATTCGCAAATAGCAAAAGCTGAAGAACATGCCTTAGACAATATTGATTCGGATTTAGGTCTTTGGCCCACCGCTGAGATAACTTTTCCAGTTTATAAAGATAAAGTTTCTGGTTATTTTTTCACTTCGCCAATTGTTATTGATGCGGATAATAAAATGGATGTAAATCCCTTAATTTTACGCTCAGCCATAATTGCAAATCCAACTCCAAATACTAGTGTCTGGCTTGGCTATGATCGAAATGCAAACTTAACTTCTAAAGTAGATTTTAAAGAACATCGCATTTGGCAACAAGTTTCACAAAAACATACTTTCAAAAAATATGATCGTTTAACCGTTAATCATCGTTTTAGAGCAGAAGAAAGAATTTTAGAAAATATTGGTACTGCTATACGCTTACGCTACAGAGCTGGAGCTACTTTAGGCTTAGGTAAAACCAGAAAATGGTATTTAGTGGCTAATGATGAAATACTATTTTATGCAAATCAAACAACTGGTCGAGACGCTGGATTTTCTGAAAATAGAACTTTTTTAGGAATAGGAAGAAAATTAACCCCAAATATATCCCTCGAATTTGGTTGGCAACCATCTTTAATTAATTCTTCTGGTGCAAAACATGATATTTTCCGAAATTATATAGTTACTGCTGTGTCTATTAAAATCCCTTATAAAAAA
>CANLFK010000190.1 GCA_947489925.1 Candidatus Caenarcanales bacterium | reverse complement strand
AATGAGAATAGGCTACAACCCTAATAAAGATAAAATTCTTCCAAAATCTGAGTACATTCATCAGGTAATTGTTCCTGTTTACATACCTCATCAAAACGATTATTTTAAACAGAGTTTTCAAATTTTACAATATTGTTTGGATTCATTAATACTAACAAGTCACATCAAAACATATATTACAGTTGTTAATAATGGTAGTTGTGAAGAAGTTATTTCATATCTAAACCAATTACAAAAAGAAGGCAAAATACATGAAGTCATTCACACTACGGCTATAGGAAAACTAAATGCAATTTTGAAAGGGGTAACAGGACATCAATTTAGCTTAATTACAATTTCAGATGCCGATGTGTTATTTTTAAACAATTGGCAAAAGGCAACTTATGAAGTTTTTGAAGCATTTCCAAAAGCTGGTGTGGTAAGTACGACACCTTCTTCAAAAATGTTAAAACAGTATACAAGTAATGTGATAATTTCTAATCTTTTTTCAAAAAAATTAAAATTCACGAGAGTTCTTAATCCTAAGGCTATGTTAATGTTTGCTGAAAGTATAGGGAATAAAGATTTTTACAAATCCGGTCATTTGAAAAAATACTTAACTATTTCAAATAATAATAATTTTAAAGCCGAAATTCCAATTGATTTACTAGAAGGTACTAATAATTATGATTTAAGAATTTTGGATAAAAATAAAAAAGAAATTCCTTATTTGATAGAAGTCTCTTCCGCTGAAGAAAAAACTATTCCAGCTTTGAAAATTTATAATCAATCAGTAATAAAAAATAAAAAACAATATTTAGAATTTATTTTGGATAAAGAAAAATTAGCCGAAATAAATGAAATTAACTTAGAAATAACAGAAAATAATTTTGACCATCAAGTAAGTGTTTGGGCAAGAGAATCAGAAAAAGCAGAGTGGAAATTATTAAAAGAAAATTTGAAAATAATGTCTACTTATTTGCCCGAACAAAAAATTGATTTTAAACTACTTTCTTTACCAATTCCAAGTAATACTTATAAGTTTTTAAAATTAGAAATAAATTTGAATGAAAATAAAAAGCCTCTCTCAATTACAGAAATTAATACTAAATATAATAATAAAAGTATTGAATATAATAAAATTAATTTGCCTCTTGAAAAGCTTAACTTCAAAGAAAAAACTGATTTGAATTTAAAAAATAAAAGTATTTGGTTATTAGATTCTAAAAAGAAAAAATATTACTTTGACAAAATAGTTTTTGAATTTAATGAGAATAATTTTTCGAGAGCGGTTAATTTATACTGTTCATCCAAAAAGGAAATTGATTATCTAGAAAGTCCAGATTTACAGCATTTAACTAATTCTTCTTTTTATAAATTTAATACTTCTTCTAATTTAGAAATGCCAATTAATGAACAAAATTGTAATTATTATGTATTAGAAATTGCTCAGGGAAATAATGCTGAAATTAGCCCAGTAAAAGCGATTGGTTTGAGTAAAAAAATGTATTTAAAGTTTATTGCTGATAATACCTTTGAAAAACCTTTTACAATTTATGCCAAAAGTAAAAAAGCCGAAATTCCAGACTATGATTTAGCCGAAAGAATCAAACAAAATGAAATAAATGAATTTGCCAAAGCAACTATTATTAGCTTAAAACAAAATAAAGAGTATCAAGAAAAACAAATAAATAAAAACCGACTTGAAAACTTAACTTATTTGCCTTATTTATTGGCTGGAATTTTAATATTCTTGATTGTATTGTATATCTGGAATACTGTAAAAATTAATTCAAAATCATAATTTTATGTTGCAATTAAGACCAAGTTTTTTAATAATTGGTGCCCAAAAATGTGGAACAACTTCTCTTTATAATTATCTTGCACAACACCCATTAATCATTCCAGCCAAAAACAAAGAAATTCATTATTTTGATATTAATTTTGATCAAGATATTAATTGGTATTTAAGCCATTTTCATTTATTATCTTCTTCCGAACAAAAAGGACAATTTTTTATTACTGGCGAAGCTACGCCTTATTATGTTTTTCATCCTCTTGTAGCAAAAAGAGTATTTAATTTATTTCCTGATATAAAAATTATTTTACTTCTTAGAAACCCAATTGAGAGAGCTTATTCTCATTATAAACATGAAAAAGAACTAGGATATGAAACTTTATCATTTGAACAAGCAATAGAAAAAGAAGAAGAAAGATTGAAAGGTGAAACAGATAAAATAATTAATACTGAAAAATATTATAGTTTCAATCATCAACACTATTCTTATCTTAGTCGTGGACTTTATTTAGAAGAAATACAATTATGGTTAAAATATTTTGATTTGAAGAACTTTTTAATACTTTCCTTTGAAGAATTAATTATAAATCCATCAAAAATATATACCGAAGTTTTGACTTTTTTGAATTTGCCTAAATGGAAAAATAAAGACTATCTAAAATATCATACTGGCTTAACTAGTGAAGAAATGAAGATGAATACAAGAAAAGAATTAATGAATTACTTTAAAATACCTAATAAATTATTAAATGAATACTTAAATAAAGATTTTAATTGGTAATCTAAACCGATACTCAAAATCATAAGTTTAAAAGCTTTTTGGCTAAAGGAATAGCGGCTTCTTTGCTAGTTCCATCAGTGGTTAAAAGTGCAAAAGCTTTAATAGGTGTTTCATAAGGATAAAATCCGATAATCCATGACTGAAAGCTTTGTATTTGTTTATTAGGTAATAAAACAGTACCAGTTTTGCAAGCAATAAAATTGTCTAATAATTTAGCTGTTCCAATAATAGAACTTAAATTCATGGCTTTATGTAATTGTAAATAAGTTGAATTAGAAATACTTTTGGCGTTTTTTTGGGCAATTGAGACCGCCAAATTTAAAGCAGAAAGCAAATTAATTGACATTTCAGGGCTTAAACCCAAAGCATAATCAGCTATCGGGGAAATATGATTAGAAATTTTAAAATCAAAACCAAAAAGCTTGGTATATATTAAAAACTGCTTTAAGCTAATTTCTTGGGCGGCTTGTGAAAAAAATATATTACAAGAATGAGCCAAGGCTTTTTCCAGATTAAGTTTTCCGTGAGGTTTTTGGCATTTATAAACTTTTCCGCCAATTTTGATTATTCCATGGCATTCAAATTCTTTTTGAGTAGAAATCAATTTATTTTCAAGCAGACAAATAAAAGTAATTAATTTCATTAAAGAAGCAGGCAAAGCTTTAGTTTGTTCATGCAGAAAGCCATTTTGCCTTAAATTTAATTGTTGAGTTTTTAAATCTTTTTGCAGACAAATATAATTACTTTTGCTTGATTGACTTTTACCTTCGGCAGAACTAAAAAATAAATCTGTTAAAGCAAAAGCCAAAGGCAAATTAATTAATTT
>CANLFK010000189.1 GCA_947489925.1 Candidatus Caenarcanales bacterium | reverse complement strand
ATAATTTAAAGTCTCTTTACTCTTGAATTGGCGATAAGACTTAAAACCCCGAGGCCAAAACTCAATACCAATTACTACTTTTTTCATCAAATTATCTGGATTTTCACGATTATACCGATTACGGATCTTTGCAGCTAACCCTTTACAAGATTTTGTATGTATTTCTCGACCTAAACTATAATGCTTAGTCAAATATAATCTCATTTGTTGTTCACCCAAAAACTGCGGGAAATATCTATTAACAACTTTTAAATCAGTCCAGTCTGAATCAGTAATTTGACGAGAATTGAGCGGAAAGCCTTTAATTACAAAATCTCGATTAATCATTTCATAATATGAAAAAACTGAAAATGAATCTAATAAATCAGTAATAATTGGAATAGAAGGTAAAATCTGGCTAAGAGCAGTCTGTTGTGGTTTTAACCAACTCATTTCTATTCTCCAGAATAAAGTATAAAAATTAGAATACAGTACAAAAACAAATAAAATAATAATAAGTACTTTTTTGATTAATTGTCCTTCTGGAGCAGAAAGTAGCTGTTTAATATTCTTCGTCTTCTTTTCTTTGTTCATCTAAATCAGTCCTTATTTGCAAGATTTGATTATGTGCCCATCTAGTTAATTCCGAAATTTCTACCAGACGCAAAGCCACCATACAGAAAAATATACCCAATAAAATAGATAAACTTGTGCAACTTAAAACTAATAAAAAGTCATCTTTAATTAATTGAGCTGGAATAAAAGGTGATATGACTAAAATTAACCAACCAAATGCTTTCAAATTATCAACCTGAGAGCTAACATGAACTCGGGACGAATATTTATTTAAGCGTTTTTTTATTTCTTGATTTTTGGAATTAAGTTTTTCAGCAATTTGTTTAGCTCTTTCATGCCTGTCAAATTCGGGTTCTTCAGCCTCGGGATTACGATAATTATGAGGATTATAAACAGCCGCTGGCTTTAAAATATTTTTTTCTTCAGTTTGTTTATTTACTGGTGGTATTTCTGGCTTTGAATAATTATTAAAGTTTACAGGTTGATATTGTTGTGGCTCTTGGGCTGAAGCAATTGGCTTAGTTTGAGCAGAATATAAATTTTGGGCATATTTATTAGTTTGGTTTAATGGCTGTGATGGAGGTTTTTCTGGCTTTAAATCTCTTTCATATTCTTCAAAAACGGGTAATTCAAAACGAGAAGCAGGATTTGGCTGAGTATTAGTTAAGCCTGAAATCGAAGAGGAAGTAATAGGATTTTCTTCTGGCTGGGACGGTGAATGAATATGATGTTGTTCGGTAAAAATAGAAGTTTTTTTGGTCGTTAAAAATCCTAAGCCATTTTCGGTGGTTTGTATTCTTTCTTCTCTTTTTTCTAAATATTGAGATTGATGAGATTTACCACTAAGCGGAGGAACATTAATTGAATACAAATTTGTACCTTCAACTGGCTGTAAAGTTTGACCAGAATTAGGGACAGCATTAACAACCATATTAGTAGGAGGTTTTGGATTATTAGTTTTAAGCTGAGTATTTAAATTATTAGATAAATCATTCAGACGACTTAAAAGCTCTTCTGTTCTGGAAGACAATTTTTTTAAATCTTCATCTTGAGACAAATTTTTATCAGAAGGATAAATCACGGTAAAACTTATGGGTTAAGGTAATTTATTTAGCCAAAGCCTCAATGTCAGCCCACAAAAACAAACCGCCATCAATTTCGATTATTTGCCCTGTAATATAGTTTCCGCTGGGTTTAACCAACCAAACCACACACTCAGCAATATCGGATGGACTAGCCGCTCTGCCCAATTTGGTTTTAGATAATTTCTCTAAGTCAAAATTGGCTGTCATATCAGTTTGAACTAAACCGGGTGCAATAGCATTGACTTGTATTTTAGGCATAAGTTCCCGAGCCTTAATTTTAGTATAACTCAATAAAGCTGACTTGGCTGTCGCATAATTAGCCTGACCAGCATTTCCGTGTACACCAACAGTACTGCTCAAATTGATTATTTTACCCGTCTCTTGTCTTTGCATAATGTCAATCACAAGTTCAGTCAAATTCATAATACCTGTAAAATTAGTTTGCAAAACAGCTTGCCATTCTTCCAAAGACATTCTAATTAATAAATTGTCTCGAGTAATTCCAGCATTATTGACCAAAACATCAATTCGCCCAAAAGTTTTAATAGTTTGTTCTACTAAGTTTTCAGATTCATCTTTACTCGAAATATCAGCCTTAATAATTAAAGTTTTACCGCCAGCGTTTTCAATTTGCTTGGCTACTTCTTCAGCGGCAGTTTTATTGGACAAATAATTAATTACAATTGCAAAGCCTTCGGCAGATAATTTGAGAGCTATTTCTTTGCCAATGCCACGAGATGAACCAGTTACAATTGCGACTTTTTGCATATAAATTTAATAATATTAGTGCTTTTAATGGTAAACTTCAGTCTAAATTTTTGCAAAAGTTTATTTATTGGGTACAATTGTTTGTATAAATTTTTTGTAATTAAATAATAAATGCGTATTTTAGAGTTTGAATTTGAAAATAAAGTAAATGGTTGGCAATTATCACCAGTAAAATTTGATGACTTAAATCTTTTAGTTGGAGTTTCAGGAGTTGGTAAAACTCAAATTTTAAAGGCTATAATGCAAGTCCAAAAAATTGCTGATGGCGGAGCTTTAAATGGAAGATATTGGAAGATTAAGTTTTTAATTGATGAGAATGAATATTTATGGGAAGGGGAGTTTGATAAAGATTCAGCAGAAGAATCTATTTCCTTCTCAACTGAAGAAGATGATGAAGATGATGACTTGAAGGAAAAACCTAAAATTATTAAGGAAAATCTTTTTATAAATAATACTCAAATTATTACTAGAGATAAAGATAATAATATTGATGTCAGAGGAAAAGAGTATTCTGGATTAGCAAATTCTGAAAGTATTGTTCATTTGATGAGAGATTCCAAAGATTCAGATATTTCTAGCATTAGAGAGGCTTTTAAAAAAATTATTCATAGTGATCAAGTTGATTCGTCTTCTCAAACAAATAGATTCTGGGGTTTCTCTAATTTTGATTCATTAAAAAAGAGTCATAACTCCCTAGAGAAAATTAAGAACTCTTCTTTAGACATTCCAGTTAAATTATTTCTTGTTTTTGAAAACCCAGAGCTGTTCAATACAGTTAAGAATATAAAAGAAAGCTTTCAATCAATATTTAATCAAATAGAGGGTATAAAGTTTGATTGGATCAAAGGTCCTTTCAGACAGAAAATTCCAATATTAACTTTAAAAGAAAAAGATATTAATAATTGGGTAAAACAAAATAATATTTCTTCAGGTATGTTTAGAACCTTAATGCATATTGCTGAGCTTTATTTATTACCAGATCATTC
>CANLFK010000188.1 GCA_947489925.1 Candidatus Caenarcanales bacterium | reverse complement strand
AATTTTTATTAATTAAAATATATTGTAAAAAATTTTATAAGCAATTTGTCTTTAGAAAGGGCAAAATATTAATTGTTTACTCTTATCATGATTTGCTGAAATAAATATGTTAAAAAAATTCACTCTATTGGCACTTTTTCCAATACTATTATTAAGTGCTTGCACAGCGACAATGGTCAGCAAAGACAAAGCTGGCGAAAAAGCTCAAAAATATGTTGCTAAAAATATCTTGAAAGAAGGTATTCAATCCGAAATACTGGAAGTTAAGTCCGAAAACGGAGCATATGCTGTTTCGTTAAAAATTAAACAAGGAGAAAAAGACCTTGAAAAAGTTAAAGTTTATGTAACTAAAGACGGTAAATATTTAGCTTTAGCTCCAATTTTTGATATGGCAAAACCAATTGCCGCACCAGCTGACAAAGCAAAAGAAGCTCTCAAAGATATTCCCAAAAAAGATAAACCAGAAGTCAAAATGTTTGTAATGGCTGGTTGCCCTTATGGAATTCAGGCGGAACAAGTTTTTGCACCAGTTATGAAAGCTTTGGGCAAGAAAGTTGATTTTAGACCTCAATATATTATTTATCCTAATTATAATGGCGGTGGTCCTGACAATTGCATAGACAAAAATAATAAATATTGTTCAATGCACGGTGCTGAAGAAGCTAGAGAAGGCGTTCGTCAAATTTGTCTTTGGGAAAATAATAATGAAAAATGGTGGGATTATATTTCTAAATTCAATGAAAAATGTAGCATTGGTAAAGAAACTGCTAATTGCTCAAAAGGCATTGCCAAAGAGTTAGGAATTGATTTTGCTAAAGTTGAAAGCTGTTTAAAAGATAAAGGCGAAGCTCTTTTAGCCAAAGAAGTTGAAACTTCAACAAAATTCAAAGCCGAAGGATCTCCAACTATTATAATTAATGGCTCAAATTATGAAGGAAATCGCTCTCCTGATAGTTTATTAGCCGCTATTTGTTCTGGATTCAAAAAACAACCAGAAGAATGCAAAACTAAATTAACTAATGGTGAAGCTGCTCCAGCTGCAAAAGGTGGTTGCGGAAGATAAAATAAAAACAATTTTGCCCCCTCGATAACCAAAAAGGGGGGTTTTTAAAAGTTTAAAAATTAATAAAAGCTTTTAAAATTGGACTTAATTTTTCATTTTCTAGCAAAAAGGCATCATGACCAAAAGAAGATTGAATATCTGCATATGAAACTGCCAAATTATTGTATTGAAGAGCTTTGACAATTTCGAGCGATTGATAAGAAGGATAAAGCCAATCTGAAGAAAAAGAAAGAATTAAGAATTTAACCCTCTCATCAAATGCTTTATTTTGCAAAGCCAGCTTCAATTTGCCGTCTCCATAATCAAAATAATCAACCGCTCTGGTAATATACAAATATGAATTAGCATCAAAACGCTGAATGAAAGAACGACCTTGATATTCCAAATAGCTTTCAACTTCAAATTCATTGTGTAATTCAAAATTTAATTCTTCTTTTCCTTTAATACGCCTGCCAAATTTATGATGCATGCTTTGATCGCTTAAATAAGTTATATGTGCAATCATTCGGGCAATTGACAAACCATTGTCTGGTCTTGCAGAAGCATAATATTCTCCATTATTCCAATTAATATCATTCATAATCGCTCTGCGTCCAACTTCATGCAAAGCAATATTTTGTGGTGACTGATAAGCTGAACTAGCTAAAATAATAAAACTTAAACTATAACTCGGAAAAGTAACCGCCCATTCTAAAGCCTGCATTCCGCCCATTGAACCGCCAATACAAGAAATTAATTTTTTAATACCAAAAAAGTCAATTAACCGCTTTTGGGCTTTCACCATATCTTTAATAGTGATAAAAGGAAAGTTTAGACCATATGGTTTATTTGTTTTAGGATTAAGCGAAGAAGGCCCCATTGACCCACTACAACCACCAATTACATTAGAACAAATCACAAAAAACTTATTTGTATCAATGGCTTTATTTGGTCCAACAAATTTATCCCACCAGCCAGTCTTTAGGTCAGAATCTATATATTTGCCAGCCAAATGAGAATCGCCAGTTAAAGCATGTAAAACTAAAATTGCATTATCTTTGTTTTCATTTAATTTTCCATATATTTCATAAGCCAAATCAATATTATGTAAAACTTCTCCACATTCTAAATCTAAAGAATCAAAATGGAATATTTCTTTTTTACTGAGCATTTTAGATAAAAACAATTAAGCCGAGAAACTTAACTTTACAATGAAATTCTAGAAGCTTCTTTTTTCTCATTTCTGGGGTGAACTGAGACTTCTTTTAAATCACTGACTAAGCTTGGTTCTACAAGTAATTGTATATCTTGCCTTAAAGCAATTCCAATTGCCTGAACTCGGTTTTTAACACCCATTTTGCAAAAAATAGCATTAAAGTGGGTTTTAACCGTCGAAACAGTTATATCGCAAACTTCGGCAATTTGTTCATAGCTATAACCTTTCATCATTAACAAAAGTAATTGTTTTTCACGAGTGGTTAAACTTTTAATAATAACTTCGGCCGGTTGATCTTCAGCTTTAGGACCATAAAATTCTTGTAAAACACCCACAAATTTAGTAGCAATTTCAGGCGGAATAACAACTTCACCTTTAAGAGCTTGTTCCAGAGAATTAATTAAGCTCTCACCTAAATGTGTTGAAGACAAACACCCAGAAGCACCAGCCTTAATTACTCTAAATATTTGGCTAGCATCATTTTCAGAGACAATTGAAATAATCTTTGTATTAGGTGATTGATTAATTATTTTTCGTATAATTCCAGGCACTTCTTCTGGTAAAACACTAGTCATATTTGAATTGAAAATTACTAATTCTGGCAAATAAGTTTGAATCATAACTGTACCAATTCTGACTGAGCTAGCTTGTCCAACTATTGAAAATCTCTCTTGTCTTTCAAATAAGGGAGTGATCTTTCTAAAAATCTCAAATTCATCGTCTAAAAGCAAAACTGAGATTTTTTTATTGGTTGATTTTGCCGAATGATTTACTTCGCTAGCATTTAGATTAGAAAACATTTTTTACAACCTTTACCCTATAAAATCAAGTTAATTAAATTAATATTAACTTAATTATTAGCAAAAAATGTAGAAAAACTTAAGATTTTTTATATTTTCAGTTTATTTCAAATTAAAATATAAAGTATCAGAAGGCTACTTTTAAACAATACTAGTCTTCTGGACAATATACTTAAGTACCTAGACAAAAGAAATATGGTGTTTTGTGTTGATGGAATTTAATATTTCATTGAGTGCCTGCTTAAGAAGCTGTCTTAA
Organism: Candidatus Caenarcanales bacterium; assembly: GCA_947489925.1. Classification (GTDB taxonomy): domain Bacteria; phylum Cyanobacteriota; class Vampirovibrionia; order Caenarcaniphilales; family Caenarcanaceae; genus JAAFJH01. The sequence continues at coordinate 93 of CANLFK010000188.1, read as the reverse complement.
AATAAAAGATTAGGATAAACGATTAAGCATAATTTTAGTCATAGAAAGGTAAATCCAAGCTTCAGAATAGACAGCTTTCATTTCATAATCCTT
>CANLFK010000187.1 GCA_947489925.1 Candidatus Caenarcanales bacterium | reverse complement strand
ACTTTTTGCACTTCTGTTTGAGTCATTCCACTTTCCAAAGCCTGAACTACTTTTTCTCTCAAATCTAATGAATATGACATACTTTTTTTAATTATCTACATTTATACTTACATCGTATCATTTATTCGGGGGATTGCTATAGACTAATTCCAAGATAAGTCATAATGAAATTAAATTGATGAGAAAGAAAGCTATTTGCTTAAAACCCCTCAAAATTTAATGAAAGTAGGACTTATCTCAAAATACAAAAAATCCTACTTCCATTTCTAAAACTAATTTAACAATTCAAATTATTTAGATTTTTTCTTGGCTACTGTAGCTTTTGCTGAAGGTTTAGAATTTTTTGCTTTATCAGCAACTTTTTTCTTAGCACCAGCAGTTACAGCTTTTTTACCAAAAGATTTTATTTTTTTCTTTTGAGCGACTGCTTGCTTAAGATTATCCGAAAAACTAATAACTGGCACATCAGTAGCTGGAATTGTCATTATTTTGCGGGTTTGAGGATTAACGCCTTTGCGAGATTTACGATGTCTAACCTGAAAGCTACCAAATCCAATCAAAGAAACATTTTCATGCTTAGCTAAAGATTCGGTAACTGTGTCCAAAAAGGAGTTGAGAATTAAAGAAATTTTTGTTTTTTCTAATTCAGTTTTTTTAGCAATTTCATTCACTAATTCAGTTTTATTCATTTTTTTGTTTTTAGGTGTAAACGGTAATATAAAAAAAGTAATTAGAATAAATCCGCTTTGAGAAAGCCACAATTCATTCAAGTTTACTTTTTAGCTTTGCTTAATGGCTTTTAAAGTTATCAAATTTGATTAAATTTTTTCTTTTGCCGATTAGACTAAGCATATAAACTTTGCCCAGTTGATCGTAAATCATCACAAGCCAAACTTATTCTAGTTGCCATATTTTTCTCAGCTAATTTACCATAGTTTCGAGGATCATAAAACTTTTTATCACCAACTTCCCCCTCAATCTTCAAAACTTTATCGTAATTTCTGATTAAGTGATCGACAATTGGTCTGGTATAAGCATATTGAGTATCAGTATCTACATTCATTTTCACAACGCCATATTCTAAAGTCTCATGAATTTCTTGAATTGACGATCCAGAGCCACCATGAAAAACTAAATTCAAATTAACTCCCGGGAATTCTTTGGCAACAGCGGCTTGTCCTTCATGCAAAATACTTGGTTTAAGTTTTACATTACCCGGTTTATAGACTCCATGGACATTTCCAAAGGTTGCAGCAAATAAAAACTCTTTTGATATTGGACTTAATTGTTGATAAACATAAACCATATCTTCGGGTGTTGTATAAAGCTTATCATTGCTGACATTGCTCGTATCATGGCCATCTTCTTCACCACCAACGACACCAGCTTCTACTTCCAAAAGTAATTCTAAAGGTGTCATTTCTTTTAATAATTCTTTGGCAATATTAATATTTTCTTTTAGGGGAAGCTCTGATCCATCAAACATATGAGAATTGAATAAATTAGCTAAACCTTTTTCACGGCGTTTGCGTGTTTCAGCAATTAAAGGACGGACAAATTTGTCTAATTTACCAGGTTGGCAATGATCAGTATGCAAAGCCACAAAAATATTAAATTGTTCAGCTAAACGGTGTACATATTCAGCAATTGCAATAGCACCAGTTGGCATATCTTTTAGTTTTGTCCCCGAAGCATATTCAGCTCCACCAGTTGAAACTTGTATTATTCCATCTGATTTTTTCTCAGCAAAGCCTAATAAAGCCGCTCTAGCTGTTTCCATGCTCGTTACATTAATAGCCGCAAAAGCAAATTTTTTCTCCTTGGCTTTGGCAATCATTTTACGATAAATTTCGGGTGTGGCTACTGGCATAATTGTTTCTCCGAGTGTTTAGGATTGTGAAATATTATTTTGTTTAAATAATCTAACTTGTATTATAGCTTTCAGACTAACTATTTGTTTGATTTGTATAATTCTAAAAATCTTTAAACATTTTTGTCTAAATGAAAGATAAACACAGGTTTAAAGTTAATACAGATATTTCATGTATAGTTTTTCCTGACAAAAATTAAAGCTCTCTCAAAGCAAAAAGATAAAGCCTAAAATATCTATGAAATCCGTGTTATCTGCGTCCATCTGTGATTCAGACAATTTTAAGCAATTAAGTTTATCTGGGCAAGCTTTCCCGACTTTGCTTCTTTTATAATGTTTTTTACAGCGGAGCGAGCTTGTTCTTCTCTTTTATTTCCTGCCTTTATCGAATGCCTTGAAATAATTTCTGGAATAACTGATTTAGCTGATTCCCCAGATTTAATTCGTTGCACACTTTCAACGACCATTGGAACAGTAGGTAAAGCCACCGCAGCACCTTTCAAGGGAATACCAGAAATAGCTGGAATAGTATTATTTAAGCCTTCCGCCACTGAGTTTCCTATTACCCAACCAGTAGTATCAGCAAGAGCATTCTTTTTATCTTTTTCTTTAACTTCACTTGATTTTAATATCTCTTTAGCTTGATTAAAGACTTTTGCTAGTTTGCCAAATAAGTTAGCATCTTGATATTCTTGTTCTGAAGATAAACTTTTGTGAGCCTGTATTGTGGCTTCCGTATCATTAAAAACTTTTCTGGTGAATACAGCACCCGTCAAATCTCCAATTAATTGCCCAGGTAAACCAAAAGTTGAACCCACAATACTGCCAGTTAAACCTCCAGCATTAACAACTAAATCTTTTGCAGTCTCTGATTTACATGTATATTTTAGGGCGGTCTGGCAAATTTCTTTTTTGCTTGGAATTGCTTGTCCAGTTAAGCTTTCATAAATATTTTTTGCAATCAATTCTCGGCTTTTACCTCGTTTAATATAGCCAGTTGGGTCTTGAGCAAAAGCTTTAGCTTGTATCAGTATTTCTTCTTTAATTTCTTCTCTTGATGGTATTTCTTCCTTGTGAAATATTTGTACAAATAAATTAACCAGTCTTTGCTCTTCTTTTTGTAATGAGTCATAACTTCTTTCATATAAGCTTTTTACTGAAATATCTTCTGTTTGTCTCTGGAAACAATCAACTATCCGAAAAATAGACAAATCACCTTTATTTTGCGGCTTATTGTCACAAGAATTTAATTTGGCAGGAGTATTTTGAGTTTGAGCTACATTGTTGAGTGGTGGAGTATTAATGGGTATCATAAAAGTTTATAATAATTAAGTTTTATAATTTGCAATCTAGTTAAATAGAAAAAAATGAGTAATGATAAATTTTTATATTAATTAAAAAATATTTTATATTTGTATTTATGTAACTCAAACTTTAATGATGTTTGTAGGAGACTCGATTAATGGAGAGGCGAGGAGATTAAAGACATTGTGTTCGCTTTTAAGTTTGGCAGCAGCATTAGTGGTAGCGAATGGAAAACATCTTGAGAAGAGAAGTGTCAGAGAAATAAAAAAACATGGATATAAAGCAATAAGTTTAT
>CANLFK010000186.1 GCA_947489925.1 Candidatus Caenarcanales bacterium | reverse complement strand
GAAATAAATGGAATAATTCCCATCAAAGAACCTGGTACAATTCTTTCTCTAACGCTAAAATTAATTTTTCTTTTTCTTTTTCCGCTACTCACAATAGATTACTGAATTGCCCTAATTATTCATACTTCCTCATTCTTTAATACAATTAACACAAGGTTTACCTTAATTATATTTTGATTATTGAAGAAAAATTCTGATTGAGTAAAATCCCTATATTTTAATATAATTTGAGAATTAAATACATATTTTAGTTGAATAAATTATTTGGATTAGGCAATTAGACTATAAATATGGAAAATTAATTATAATTAGGATTTATCAAATTAAATTAAGCTTAGCCGTGAATAATAAAATTAAAATTGGAGTATTAGCTTCAGGACAAGGAAGTAATATTCCATCAATTCTGCAAGCTATTCAGGAAGCAAGATTAAACGCAGAAATTGTGCTTTTAATTGCTAATAGACAAAATTCAGCCTCTCTCAATTTAGCTCAAAAATTCGGAATAACTCATCAATTAATTAAACCAGACTTATTTAATAGCAAAGAAGAATATGATGCCAAGTTAGCCACTGAGTTTTGGAATAAACAAGCAGACTTAATTATTTTATGTGGTTATACACGCATTATTAGTTTGCCTCTTATTAAAGCATATGAAAAACGAATTTTAAATATTCACCCAAGTTTATTGCCTTCTTTTGGCGGAAAAGGTATGTATGGTAATAAAGTCCATGAAGCTGTCATTAAAAGAGCCGTTAAAGTTACAGGTTGTACTGTGCATTTAATTGATGAAAATATTGATGAAGGACCAATTTTAGGGCAGTCTATTGTTGAAATTAGTAATTTTGATACTATCGATTCAGTTCGTACTAAAGTTTTGCAATTGGAAGAAAAGCTTTATCCTCAAGTAATAGCACAGTATGGTAATGGTTTAACTCCGCTTGATTTTAGTCAATTACCTTATTCAATCAAGGAATTAGCGGGTAGCAATAGTTCTGGTAATTCTGGTATATCGGCAGATTATTATGATGATTCTCAAAAAGAATATGCTTATACTAAAAATAATAAAAGTGCATATGCTTTGTGTGATGTAGGTTTAAAACGCAAAGAAAATGCTGATACAGTCATTCTAACTTCGGATTTGAAATTAATGGGTGTCGCTGATGGAATTGGTTCAGCCAAAGAAGGCAAACAAACCAGCCGCATGATTATGAGTTTTTTGGAAAAGAAATGGCAAAATGAAGGAATTTTCGCCCGTTTAAAGTCTTTGGATCACGGTGCTTGGTTAAGGAAAATGGTTATTGAAGCTAATCATTCAATTTTGAATTGGGCTCGAAATTCACCAAATAAGGTTGATATTGGTAGCACTTTGGTCATTGGCTTAATTGATGAAGAAAATAATGAAATGTATATTTCTAATACAGGAGACAGTCGTGCTTATTTGTGGCGAAATAATACTATGTATCGCTTAACCAGAGACCATAGCGAAAACTTTAATCCTGAAAGTGGGGAGGGTGGAGCTTTATTGTTTTATATGGGTGGCATACAAGGAGCTTTTGGTTTAGATTTATTTCAGTTAAAATTATTTCCTGAAGACCGTTTATTGTTTTGCAGTGATGGACTTTTATATGCTACTGAAGACTTAATAGCCCAAAGATTTAGCCAAAATTTAGCATTAAAAGAATTTGGAAAAGAATTATTAAAAGACGCTTACAATGTCGGTGCACCAGATAATACTAGTATTGTTTTATTAGATTATTAACCAAGAGCAATGTCTAAAAACATCATAATTATAAACCCAACAATTAAGCCTCTGGTTGCATATTTTCCATATCCGTGTTTATGACTTTCAGGGATAATTTCATCAACAATTACATATAACATAGCTCCAGCCGCAAAAGCTAAACCACAAGGCAAAAAGGCTTTTATCATAGAGACCGCTAAAAAGCCAATAAGACCACCAATTGGTTCAATCATGCCTGTTAAAAAAGCAATTTGTAAAGCTTTAGACTTTGAATAATTTTCAGTTAAAAGAGCCAAAGCCACAACCAAGCCTTCTGGCATATTTTGAAGCCCAATACCAACTGCAATAGGAATTGCTTCAGATAAACTTTCACTTCCAAAGCCAACACCAACCGCTAAACCTTCAGGAAAATTATGAATTGTAATTGCTAAAATAAAAATCCAAATCCGCTTTAAACTAGCACTCATAATCCCAGATTCATTATTGGAAGGGAAAATTTTAATGGGGAAATATTTATCGCAAAAATACAAAAAATAAGCTCCAATAATCATGCTAGCTGACACAATGAGAGGTGGCAAATATTTACTGCCAATATAAAGTTTTTCAACCGTTTCAATAGCTGGAATGATGAGAGAGAAGGAAGTTGCCGCTAACATAATCCCCGCTCCAAATCCCATCATAGTATCTTGAGCTTTTTGTGAAATATGCTTTGTGAATAAAATTGGTAATGCTCCAACTCCAGTCGCTAAAGCTGAAGACATACAACCAATTGAAGCAATTGCCCAAAGAGGCAAGTCGATAATATTCAAATTATAACCTGAAATGCTAGTACTTATTATTTTCTAAGTCTATCAATAGCAATCCTAAAACAAAAGAAAAAGATTAAAACTTAAATAAAACCTTAAAACTTTGCCTGTATTTATTTAATTACTACAAGTTCTAGCCACGAAATCTGTTGCTCCAGCTGTATTCAAAAGAAATTTTAAATCTTTAGAGAATGTTGCAATATAAGTATAACCACCACTTTGAGAATAATATTTTGTAATTTGTTTAAGTGTTGATGGAGTAGCATTTGCAACTGGAGCACCATAATAAGAAGCACCAGTAACTATAACACCTGTAGAATCTACTTTAATAGAAATTGGTTTAATAGTATTTGGAGAGCATTTACCAGAAGTACCCATTCTAGCACTTAAAAAAGTTCCTCTAATTATATCACCAGAACTAGCGTCTATTTTACCAATAAAAGAGGCAACTTTTGCACCACTAGCATTAGCTCCATATGAAGGCATAAATCCATCGGAACTAGCTTTTAAACTAGTATTTCCTCCATCTACATAAAATAAACCATACATATAATATTTGGGAGTTGTGCGAGTTCCTTCGTTTACAATAGCACCATCAACAGCTCTTTCATCAGCTGGAGAAGTTGTATATTTTTTTTCCCAACATAAGCGATTACTTGCATCAGTTTTAAAAATGACAGCATCTTGATTTATTGAAGTTGTTTGATAATTAACAAAAGTGTATTTAAAACCATCTCCACCAGTAATTGTTTTACTAATTTTATAATTAGAACTTAACTTTCCCATTGGATGACCTGTGCAAACTGGAGCTACTGCTTTAGCCTCTTGCTTTGGAAAGAAAATGGAAGCTCCAATGAGACAACTTAAGGCTAATAATATTTTGATCTTTTTCATTATTAATTGTAGGTGTAGGTGAATTTAAGCCA
>CANLFK010000185.1 GCA_947489925.1 Candidatus Caenarcanales bacterium | reverse complement strand
AGAAAATATATATGCTAAAACTGATAAAGTTTCTGGAAGAAAATATTTAGAATTATTTGATGGTTCAAAAAACTATTTTCCTTTGCGTATACCTAAAACAATTAAATTTTATGAAAAGTCTTTTATGTTAAAATCAAAATTTAAGTTAATTCAATTTCAAAAAAACAAGAATGTCTGAAAACTCAAAATTTAAGTTTATTGATTTATTTGCTGGAATTGGTGGATTTAGAACGGCATTTGAAAGGTCTGGAGCGGAATGTGTTTTTTCTTCTGATTATAATAAATATTCTCAAATAACTTATAAAGCTAATTATAATTCTGAAATTTCTGGAGATATTACCCAAGTTAAATCAGAGGAAATACCAGATTTTGATATTTTGTGTGGTGGTTTTCCTTGCCAACCTTTTAGTATTGCTGGAGTAAGCAAAAAAAACGCACTTGGTTTAAAGCATGGTTTTGATGATGAAAAACAAGGAAATTTATTTTTTGAACTAGAAAGAATTATTCGAGATAAAAGACCAAAAGCTTTTTTTTTAGAAAATGTAAAAAATTTAAAAAGCCATGATTCTGGAAAAACTTGGTTTGTTATTGAGAGTACCTTGAAAAATCTTGGATACAATATATTTAGTAAAATTGTGAATGGCAAATACTATGTACCTCAGCACAGAGAGAGGATTTTTATTGTGGGATTTTCTAAAGAATTTAGTTCAAGTATAAATTTTGCTTTTCCAGAATACCCAACTCAAAGACTTTATGAACTAAAAGATATAATTGAAAAAGAAGTTGATGCCAAATATACTTTAAGCGATCATTTATGGAATTATTTGCAAGACAGAAAAGAAAAACAAAAAGAAAAGGGTAATGGTTTTGGTTTTGGTTTAGTTGATTTAGAAAAAGATCGACATACTAGAACTTTAAGTGCTAGATATTATAAAGATGGTTCTGAAATTTTAATTAAACAAAACAATAAAAATCCCCGAAGATTAACTCCTAGAGAGTGTGCTAAATTAATGGGTTTTGATGATTCTTTTAAAATTGTAGTTTCTGATACTCAAGCTTATAGACAGTTTGGTAACTCCGTGATTGTTCCAGCTATACAAGCTACGGCAAATCAAATAGTACAAATATTACAAAATCCACAGCTAAGTGATGAAAACTATTGGCAAAACTACTCAAATCAAATAAATATCAAAAATCAAGAGTCAAAACAAAATAACTTATTCTCACTAATAGCTTAAAAAAATGAAATATACCTTAAACGCAGAAGAACAAAAACTATTTGATGAAATTACTGAAAAGTATTATATGAAGCCCATCATAGAAAAAATACAAGAATATATTTTAAAGTACAATTCAAAAGAAAGTTTAAATTATTTATATGAAATTCTAAAAGCTTCAAAAGATAAAGTAGATATTTTATTAGAAAAAAGAAAAGAAAATGGAGAAATTAAAGATATTTCTCAAGCTAGAAAGTCCATAGTTGGAGCGGCATTTTCAAATAGTATTATTTATCTTTTTCTTTTATGCAAACAAAATAACTTAGTAAACGAAAACATTTTTATAACCAATAAAACTAAGGATAAATTTTTTGTAGATATGGTTACAATCAATGTAGATGGCGAAACTCAAAAGCCAGATATGGACTTAATTATTTATTCTACAAAAGAAGATAATACTTTAAGTAAATGTATGATTGTTTCTTTAAAAACTTCACTAAGAGAAAGAGCCGGACAAACTTATAAATGGAAACTTTTAATGGAAATAGCTAGTTCTTGTAATGAAGTGAAACAAAAATATAATATAAGTTATGAGCCAAAACAAATGCCTTTAGTGTGTTTTGCTACTGTTAATTTCTATGATGAAATCAATAATCCACAACATAGAGGAATGTTTAAATTTTTTGATAGTTCATTTATTGGTAAACCTTTAAAAGCTGATTTTATTTCTAATTTGGCTGAATTAATAGATTTTGCTAATACTAAACTAGAAGAATGCAGCTAAAATAATATGTTCAATAGGGATTTTTGATAAAATTTAAGTTTGATTTTTGTTTATTATTTAGTTAAACTACTTATATTTGAGAAGAAAAAAGAAATAAAATGACAAATGAAATTATATTTACAGTCAATCAAAATCCAGATGGAGAATATGAAGCGAGAGCTTTAGGTTATTCAATTTTCACGACAGCAGAAACTAAGGAAGAATTAACTGAACAAATTAAAGACGCTGTTAGATGTCATTTTGAACCTGAATTAATGCCGAAATTGGTAAACCTCAAAGATTAATTACTCATACTTTTGAAGAAGAAGAAAGTTTGCTTGGTATTAGTGATATAGAAATCCAGAAAGAGAAAGATATTATAATATAAAATATAGATACAAATACAAATAAAAAAAGATCGCTTATTATTACTATTGTTTTTTGTTTAAAGTAAAATATTAAAACTATGACATCACCACAAACCGATAAAATTAATCATGCCAACAATTTATGATAATATTGAAAAATTCTTAGCTCCAGAATTGATAGAGACTTTGAAGGAATCATATAAAGCTGATTTTTGTGTTGGTTTTTTTAATTTATTTGGCTGGGAATTACTGAGTAGTTATATTGAAAATTTTTCTGGTACAAATAATGAAAAATGTCGTTTATTAATTGGTATTCAAAGTTCCCCGAAAGAAGACTTGAAAAAGTATAGAAATTTTTTAGATGATAATGAAATTGACCAAAAAGAACTTCCTGAATTGAAGAAAAAAATAGTACAAGATTTTAAAACACAATTAGAATTACAAATACCTTCCAATAAGCTAGAAGAAGCATTAAATAAATTAATTCAACAAATAGAAAATAATAAACTGGATATAAAATTATATTTAGAACATCCGCTCCATGCAAAACTTTATTTACTTTTTACAAATAATAGAAAAACTCCAATTGTCGGTTATTTAGGTAGTAGTAATTTAACCTTTTCTGGATTACAAAAACAAGGTGAATTAAATGTTGATATACTTGATCAGGATGCCGCTGTTAAATTAGCGACTTGGTTCAATGAAAGATGGAATTCAAGGTTTTGTTTAAATATAAATAAAGAATTAATAGAAATTATAAAAAATAGTTGGGTACAAAAAGATATTAAACCTTTTCATATTTATCTTAAAATGGCTTATCATTTATCACAAGAAGCTAGGCTTGGATTGGCTGAATTTGCGATTCCCAAAGACTTTAGAAATATTTTATTTGATTATCAAAAAGTAGCAGTACAAATAGCCTCAAGATACTTAAATAAAAGAAATGGTGTAATTATTGGAGATGTTGTTGGCTTGGGTAAAACTTTGATGGCAACGGCTATAACGAGAATATTTGAAGATGATCATGGTTTTCAAACTTTAATTATTTGCCCTGTTGGTCTTGTACATATGTGGGAACATTATAGAGGTTTTTATGGTATGAGAGCCAAAATTATTCCTTATTCAAAAGTAATTAAAGAATTAAAA
>CANLFK010000184.1 GCA_947489925.1 Candidatus Caenarcanales bacterium | reverse complement strand
ATTCAATAAATTCAAAGACTTCAAATTTTTAAAAACAAGGTGATTTTTAAGTTTTTCTTTCTTGGGTAAAGTCATCTAAAAGCCTGAAAAATATTATGTTTTAAGCAAATAAATTATAATTCAAAATCATTAAAAGCAGTAAATAATGTCAATAGGGCAAATGACAAAAGAGGTAATCTTGATAATTTTAACGAAGCCCTCTTAAATAAAGCTTGTCAGTAACTTAGACGAGGAAATAAAAGCTAATTATCTGCAAGATAGAAGTAACTGCTTATTGCTTTTTAACCTAAATGAAAGTTCAATCTCGAGAGATTTCTAAATTAATGTTATCTTCTAAAGCTTATCAGAGCCAAATTACAAGAAAAGAAAAATTAATTCAGGATAATTTAAAAATTGTTTATCAAGTAGTTAATAAATTAAGTTTTCTAAAACCAGCTGGCTTAGACGAAGAAGATTTAATATCTTGTGGAATTATTGGCTTAATTGAGGCCGCCAATAAATATGAAGAAAGCAAAAAAAATAGTTTTGCCTCTTTTGCCTATTTGAGAGTGAAAGGTTCTATTGTTGATCAACTTAGATTAACAGATATATTAAGTCGTTCTGCTCGTAAAAGAGTCAAAATATTAACTACTTGTATTAGTGAATTAGAACAAGAACTTGGACAAATGCCAACTGATGAAGAAATAGCCAATAAATTAGAAATCTCTTTGGTAACTTTGCACTCCATTCAAAAAGAAGCCAGCCTTAGCACTTTATCTTTAGACTTAATCACGAATGAAGAATCTGAAACTACTTTATTAGAACAACTTAGCGATCAAAAAAGCGGCCCAGAAGAAAACTGCGAAAATAAAATGTTTCAGGAAGCCTTAGCCTCAGCCATTGATCAATTGCCAGCTCGTGAAAAACTAATTATTGGATTGTATCATTATAGGCATTTGCCCATGAGAAAAATAGCTGAAATCTTAAAGGTTTCTGAATCAAGAGCTTGCCAATTGCATAATCGAGGAATCACTCTTTTGAAGGTTAAATTAGATAAATTTCTTTCTTGAATAAGATTTTCACAATTCTAAAACCTTTCAAATAAAAGTTCCTAAGATTAAATTTTAGTTAAAAATGTCTTTAATCTCTTGTTAATTTACGCAAAAAGTATTATTCTTAAAGCATATAGATATTATATAAAACACTTATAAGTAATTTAATTTATGTTTCTAAGTTTATTGATTTCCCCTTTCTTATAAAATCAATGATGATTAAAGTTGTTAATTCTTCTGCTACAAGTATGGTTTCTGGAATAGCCACTCCGCAAAGTGTTAATTCTCTTTTGGGTCTTAATAGTGGGTCTAGCGGTTTTATTCCTTTAATTCCAGCTTCTAGCCCTTCTAATCCTGCTGTTTCTGCTAATAATATTGTTCCTTTTTCTCTTAATATCGGAAAACAAACTAAAAAACCAGTTTCAAAGAAAAAAACTGATGATGACGATACTGATATAAATGCCATTATTGCTTTCTTAACAAACCCAAATATTGCTACGCCTTTTACAGCTTTAATGTCAGCGGGGGCAGTTTTAATTCCTCCTAAAGTAATTGGTTTAATTAGTGGCTCAAGCAAAGAAGACATCGAATACACAAATGCAGTTTTTGAGGAATTATTTTCAGATAAAGAATTAAGTCCAGCAAAAAGAAAAGAAATTTTAAGTAATTTAATTAAATTTGCAACTGATCCAGACAGCATAATTGTGCCAAAAAGATTTTTGGATATGCACCCGACTCCAGAGCTGAGGGAAAAAGCCGCCAAGGAATATCGCAAAGCGGCTCAAAAAGTAGCTAGTATTTTTGTATTATTCCCGATGAAGTTTTTAACTGACTTAGATGGTACTTTCATTTCTTACAAAGCGGCTGATTTTGTCAGTGGTACTGGAGTTTGTGCTTCACTTGAAGATCGAGAGGCTGCTTTAACTTTTATTTATTTGTTAAGAAAGCTTAATATAGGATTACTTGATTATTATAAGCTGGTACACAATAAAACTAGTCTTACGCCCTCAGAAATGGAAGCAATTGAAGCTGGTTTTAATGCACTTTCAATGAGAGGCGTTTTATTTGGAGGTGTAAGTATATATGGTGCACCTGGTAAAGCTTATAGAATTATTAGTAAAGATGGAAAATTAACTTTAATTATTGACAAAAGATCAGCATATGGGCATTCAGAAATTAGTGCTTTTGCGACTGAGATGGGCTTTGATACTGGAATTATTAATACAGACAATCTAAAACCTTTCGATATAATGATTTTGAATGGTTTTGGGGGCTTGGTAAAGGTAAGAGAGGGTAAAGATATTGAAATTAAGCCAGATTTGAAAAAGGCCGCCAATAATATGAAAACTGCTATTAATGATCAATCAGTTGGCTGGGAAGAACATTTTGAGCATTTACTTAATTACCGAGGAGCCGAATTTTTTAAACAGTATGAAGCTTATTTAACTGGAGATAAACAACATATTAAATTGGGCTATTTGCATGAAATGTGCTTATTTGCTAATGCTTTAGGTTTACAAGTCTTTGAAAATAAAAGTATGCCTAGCTATATGATGCATGAAGAATGGGCAGGGAAAACCGAAAAGCCTAGATATGATCATTATCAAGAAATAGCTGAACTGATTAAAAAGCTGGCTGTCGAAAAAAATCAAAATTGGAAAACTGAATTAAAAGAGAAATTAACTTCTTTAACTAAAAACGAGTCAGGTAAATTATTAGTTACCACCGCTTTATACAATGAAATAGACGGCTCTCAAAGTTTGTCGGAGTTTTTTGCTAAATTCAGTGAAGGCTCACCAATTATTATTACTGTTCATGCAGTAGATGGTTTTGGTAATTTTATGAATCCACAAAGTGAAAAATACAACCTTACCAAAGAATTTATACAATTAATTGGAAAGAAATATTGTGCCGAATTTACATTTGCTGATAATGGTGAAAAAGCCCCATATATTGAAACAGTTGGTTATACATTCGATAAAGGTGATATTGTAACTCCAGAGGAATTTTCTTATTCGGTAGGAGCTGGAGATAGTGAAGGTACAGATACTGGTTTTATTGTTGCGGGTATCAATCAAGCTTTTTCAAAAGAACAAGAGATTAGAGCTAATTTAAAGAATGCCTTAGAAGCAATAAGTAAGATTACTGGCACAGATCATACTAATTTATCAGAAGAACAAAAAGAAAGACTAATTCAAGGAGCAGTAAATGGCTTAGGAATTGCACCGAGAGGACAAATTGACTTAGGTAATAAAGTTGCAATTATGCATTATGCCGTAAATGGAGCTAAAACAGATCAAAGTGGCATACCTTTAGGAGGACCTTTCACTCTTGAAGGAGTGGGGACGAAGGATACTCAAGGTTATTATGATAATTATAGATTAGTAGGTGAAAAGTTTGGAGATGATCAAAATAAGACTATTACCAAAGCTGAATTTAAGGCAGTTAAAGACAAAAAAGCTGATTCGTCAAATACTTTGTACAAAATTTTAGAAGAAAAAGCAGTACCTTTTTATAAAGATTCAATTGCAAGGTTTGCA
>CANLFK010000183.1 GCA_947489925.1 Candidatus Caenarcanales bacterium | reverse complement strand
TTGAAGAGTTTAAAAAAATCGCTAATGATTTTAAAATAAATTTTAATGAGCTAACATACGATGAAATATTAATTAAAAAAGAAGAACTAACTTTTATTTTTGAAGATAAGTCAAATGATATCGACTACGCTCCAATGATTGCTAGGTATAATAAGTTTGTTTTAAAACTAAAATTAGCTTTATTAGGTAATTGTGGTTTTGTTAATTACGATGTAGTTGAAAATAACAAATTATCTATTATAATTAAAAAGGTAAATGAACTTGAGTTTTCGATTGAAAATTAAGCATTTAAAATTTATAGCACTTTATGAAAATATATTCCATAAATACAAATTCTTTTGAGCCCGTATCTTTTGAAAAGAGCTATTTGTATAATCAATATGATAAAATACAAAGCTTTTTAATTAAGAATTATGGGATAAAATATAAAGAAGTTTTAGCAAAGCCCATTATTTCAGATGAACAAGTATTATGGCATGGCAATTTTCAAAATAAAATGAACCGTATTTCTGATTATCCAGAGGACATTCAAAATGCAATTAAACAAGAGTACTGGTTGCTAATCAATTATGTGAATGATGAAATCAACAAGTTGGCGATTGCAAAAGATGCAGAAAAACAATCCTGGGGTAAATTATTAAGAGAAGTTTTTAATGACGAAAACAATATCATTTTAACTGATGGCAGTGAGTGGTGTTTACTATGGGGTTGGAAATTTAAAAACAACCAAGAGAACTATTTGCCTCCGGTATTCAAAACAAAATCGGAGGAAATTGCCACCAATAATTTTGGAACTGGCATGGCTTCTCCATCCATACCGGTTATGGTTAATTCTACCAAAACAACACAGGCCGAAAATCCTCCCAAGGAAGAGGAAGCTACTCCTAAAAAAACTATTAAAGCAAGTGGAAGTGGCTGGTTATCTTTTTTACATGCCTTAAGATATTTTGTTTATCGCTTTTGGGGTTTATTGTTTTTTATCATGTTTTTGTTGTTTATCGCATCTATGTTTAAATCTTGTAATAATGCAGCATGTAATAATTGTAATAATTTAGATAGTTTAAATTCAAAAATTTTAGAATTACAAAAGAAGGCAGCAGAACGCTGTAGATAAATACGTAAGTGAATCATTTTAATAAACATATCGTCAAAACAAACCGAAAAGAAAGTTTTTGGTTTCATTCCATTAGGGCAATAAACTATTTCTGCTACAGATTTTGGTGGTTAATTTTATCTTTATTATTGATAAGCCTACTTGTGTTTTTATTAATTTTGCGAAAAGTTAAAAAAAATCCCGTTGTTATTGCGCGTAATCCAATAGCCATGCTTGATTCATTAAGCTTAAATTTGGATAAGTGTTGTATTAATTATCAAGTTCCTATTGATTCTAATCAATCATCGTATTTGCCTCTTCCTTCTACCCCACAAGGTCCCCAAGAAAATTGTAGGGTATTTTTTTCAGATCTTTTTGTTGGAGGAGGTTATAGAGACTTTTTTGTTTCAGAAGTTTATAAAGTTGATAAGTATAGTGAACTAGTTGGAGCCGGAGAATATCCAGACAATTCTATTGCCTTCCCAAAAGCGTCCGCAGGTACCTTTGATGGCATTGCAATAGACTCAAAAACTAGGCTTATACTATATAGTAAGAAAAATTTTCAAGGGAAGGTGTTAGTAGACACTTTTGGGCCTTTAATCATTAATAACGTTAAACACAAAGATAATTTGAATACTAATCGTGTTAATACAGAAAATTTTCCAGAAGAATTACAAAGTGCATATCCACCAAGTACGAGAATTTATAGCAGATCAAACATGTGGAACTGGACCAATGGTTCTTGTAAAATTATGTGTAGAAACTAAAAAGCAATAATGAATCAAACTAATAACAAAACTGAAGTTAAAAGATCCTGGTGGTATTCCACCTTCAGGACTATTGGCCATTTTTGTTTTAGAAACTGGTGGTTAATTTTATTATTATTTGCAATTAGCCTTATTACGACTTCGGTTTTCATTTATCAACTTAGAAAAAAAGAAATCATTTGTTGTATCAAATTTGATAAAGCACAAAAGGAACTTAAGAAATTAGAGCAGCTCTTAGCAAATTGTAGTAGTTGTGTTTTACCAATTGATCAACCGCGTGCTGAAGCTAATCCCAATCAAATAAATTTTGACGCCGATTACATCATATTAACTTATAAATTCACTGATGGCGCTGATTTGGACACACGAACTAGAATGACATCACCCACATTGAATGAATCTCAACAAAATGGATATTTAGGCTGGAGCAGGGGAAAATCATGGCCTAATTCTGGATCCCCGGTTTTAAGCTGGGGTCTTGATAATACGGGTAGGGGATTTGAGTCAGTTTTAGTTAATTTGCTCAGTTTTAAGCAACAATTTGTCAGTCAAAATAATTTTGATATAGACATGCGCGGATTTTGGTTTGGAATTGCAGGAGACAATCCGGTGAATATACATGCAACATTATACAAAGGAGGCACCCCCAAGCTTGTTGAAGGTAGTTATAAATATATTATAATCGATTTTACCGATTCTGTTTCTCTTAATTCTGCCTCAAAGGTTATTTCAAAACAAATTATCAAAGTTGCAACAACTGAAGGGGAACGCATTGCTACTTTTAATTATAATCTTGATAATAAAATAGGAACATTTCAACAATAAATTTATTTACTACTATTAATGAATCAATTTTATCAAAATTCAAGTAATCACTTTAAGCCCATTTCATTTAATAATGAAATGGTGTATTTGCAATATGATTCATTAAGAGGGCTTATTGAACAAAACTTTAAATCTGAATACCACGAAATATTGGCTAAGCCCTTTGTTAGTGGTAACAATATAAATTGGTACAGTTCACAGAACACAAAATTCTCACCGCTGGATTTTTTCTCTAAGGCCGACAAAACAACAGCATTAATTAAATACAATCAATTTGTAGACCAGGTACAAGTTTTTGCAAATACACTAAAGGAGTCTGCAGATATTGAAAAAATTAATTGGGGTAATTTACTTGACGAGGCTTTTAACAGAAACAATAATATTGTTTTTTCGGACGGTAAAAATATTGTTTTGCTATGGGGCTGGAATTTTAATGCAGAGGAAGAAAATTATATACTCCCAGAATTATATAAAATTACGGTTCCCCAGGATGATGAAGGGTCCGAAGCAATAGTAGAGGATGAATTATTGGAACAACCGCCTGCTACAAATACAGATGCGGTAGTTGTAGCAAATACACCTTACACGGCTAGCAATCCACATGATAAAAAAATTATTGTACGTAGCAATAAAAAATCAAGAGGCTTTGGATATTATTTCGCAAAAGGTTGGTGGGTATTATTATTACTTTTACTATTTTTAGCAGGGCTTTTCTATTTTGTAAAACCAATAGATTGTTGCAAGTATAAAAACGGATATCCATACTCGGATACAAATCCGCCAGATATGCCTGTAAACAGGCCAGCTATTGACCGAAGCAAGATAATCAAGGATCCGGTTACGGGCGATTCTGTTGTTGCTAATTTAATAAACATTGCTTTAAAGGATAAAACTAAACAATTACAACAGTTTGCAATTGATTTAAAAAATGCCTATCCCGATTCGGCTTATCAAATCGTTTACACTGATACAATTATTTCAAGACTTCAATTTACTTTCCCCGATTCACTCAGAACCACTATTAAAGCTGCAAT
>CANLFK010000182.1 GCA_947489925.1 Candidatus Caenarcanales bacterium | reverse complement strand
AATTTCTTTAATTCAAATATTATTGGTCAATTCAGCAATTTGGGCAAATATAACCGATCTTACCCAAGAAACTATTATGCCTGGTCTGATTCATCACCGCTTTATCAAAAACCTTGGGCGAGGTCCAGTCATAATTAATATACTCGAAATTGACACTAAGCAAGGATTTATGGTCAAACCCGCTCTGGCTCAGCCGAATACAATTTGGGCGAAAGCAACCTTGCCAGAAATAGTTATTCGTGAAGGTGCAATTGCTGGCATTAATGCTAATTATTTTACAAATCGTGGTATGCCAATTGGTTCTTTAGCGATAGATCGTGAGTGGATTACTGGACCTTATTCACGCAGAGCATCAGTTAGTATAGATAATCAGGGTAAATTACATTTTGCCAGACCCACAATTAGCGGTAATTTGGCTGTTTATAAAAGTGAATTAGGTAATAATAATGCTCTGAGTGCTTATTTCCCAGCTGGTCAGAAATCGGCTAGTTTTAATTTAAAAGTGGATAATATCAATCAATCCGAAAAGCTCAACTCTGATGGTATTAGTTTTTTTAATCATTGGTGGCAGGAGCAAGTTAATTGTGGAAATGGCAGGGCTTGTTTATTAGTTGATGGAAGTGGTACAGTCCGAACGAGAGTCAATAGCTATGATAGTTCTAATCCAATTCAGCCAACTCGTACTGATTATGTTTTATCTGCTTCTTCAGACGAAAAACTTGGCAATATTTTTCAGGGCGATAAATTAACTTTAACTTGGTATAGCGATCCAGACTGGTCTAATACAGTGCATGTTGTTGGAGGTGGACCATATTTAGTTAGCCGTGGCGAAATTGTTTTAAATGAAAAAGCTGAAGGTTTTACCGCTAGATCTGGGATTGGTGGGGTTGCTCCTCGAACAGCAGTTGGAATGACAGCCCCCGGAAGATTTATTTGGTTGGTGGCAGACGGAAGACAAAGAGATTCTAAGGGTTTAAGTTTGTGGGAATTAGCCGCTTTGGTTAAAGAAATTGGTGTTATTGAAGCAATTAATTTAGATGGTGGGGGTTCTACTACTTTGGTTTTAAATGATCAAATTATTAATAGTCCGTCTGATAGCGGAGGAGCTAGGAAAGTAAGCACTGCTTTAGTTTTATATAAAAGGAAATCTTTTGGGACAGGAGGGCCTTAAATTTGACGCAAGGTTATTCCTCCTATTCATCAGATGAAGCAAAATTACCAAATTGTTATTATATTTTAGGATGGGAACAACCTAATTTTAAGGTGGCAATCTTATGTCGTGGAGATTCTGGACCAGCTTTGTGTCGCACTTGGAAAGAAAGTTTAAAGCTAAGAACTAGTTTATTAAATGATCCCAGAGCTAATAAAAATCCAAATGCCCAAATTATAATTAGATCTTTGCGTATTTATCGTCTGCCCAAGGGAGAAGCCTTATTATGGAGACCGGGGGATTTATGGGTTTATGTTGATCGCAGAGCAGTAGAAGCTTTGGAAGCTTAATTGTTTTTTGATAAGTGTAATTATTTTTTTGATTTTTCTAAAACTTTTTCTTTTTAATCAATTATTTTGTAGTATTTATTTATGAACAATAATATTTTTATTTATAAAACCGAAGAAGAAAAAGATTATTTTCGGAAAGCTGGCAAATTAGCGGCTAATGTTTTGGAAAAGGTTTGCAAAGCCGTTAAACCCGGTATTAGCACTTTAGATTTAGATGTTTTGGCCGAAACTTGGATTAAAGATCATGGAGCTATTCCAACTTTTAAAGGTTATTTAGGTTTTCCAAGCACACTTTGCACCTCGGTTAATCATGAAGTAGTGCATGGTATACCAAATAATAAAAAAATATTACAAGCTGGCGACATTATTAGTATTGATGTTGGTGTCACTCTTATGGGCTTAGTCAATGGACAAGAATTTAAATTTGTGGGTGATAATGCCAGAACTGTTCCTGTCGGTGAGATACCTGAAAAAACAGCTGAATTATTAGCTTATACAAAAGCTGGCTTGGAAGCAGGCATAGAAGCTAGCTTGAAAGGTAATAAAATTAGCGATATTGCCAAAGCAATTGAAAAAGTTGCTAAGTCTAAAGGTTATGGTTTAGTGCGGGACTTTGGCGGGCATGGTATTGGTCCAGAGTATCATTCAGCCCCATTTATACCCAATTATACAGATTATTTTACTTTATACGGTGATTCTGAAATTAAAGAAGGAATGATTTTAGCAATTGAGCCAATGTTTAATTTGGGAGTTAGTGATATTCGTAAACTAAAAGATAATTGGACAATTGTAACCAAAGATAATAAGAACTCAGCTCATTTTGAGCATTCAATTTTAATTACAGATGGCAAGCCCGAAATATTGACTATGCCCGATTAAAAATAGAGGGGAACTTTTAGTTTGAATTATGAATCTTAAACAAATATGAAAAACTCAAAAAGTAATTGGTTTAAAGAATTTTATATTTTAATTTTTTTGGTTGCTTTGTCTTTGCAAGCTTGGCGAGGTTTTGCGGCAAATGGTTTTGGAATTGTCAAGGCTTTTATTCAATTGCATGATTTAAAAACTTCTCATAAAACAGTTTTTAGAGAAAATGAAAAAATGTTAGCCCAACTCCAAGACTGGACAAAAAATCCAAAAGCTGAACAAATAAAAAAAGCAATTAAAGAATTTAATTTAGTACAAAACCCAGACAAAGAAGTATTAATTCAACTTGAAAATTAACTTTGTGATTACACTATATTCTTGAATTGTCCAAGTTGCGCAATAAATACTTTTTTATCTAATTTTTTATTTCTTATTAGGCTAAATTAGCCGTATTTAAAATATGTTAAAATGAATTTACAAATATTGCGAAATTCTCTCTAATTCAATGATTACAAAATCTTTAATTTATATATTTTGCCTTTTTTTATTAAGTTTAAATACTTACTCACTTGATTTAAGCTCTGAACGAATTTTAGTTTTTGCCGCTCATCCAGACGATGAAATTATAGGCTGTGGCGGATCAATTGCCAAATATGCAAAAGCAGGAAAACAAGTTTCTATTATTTATTTAACTTCTGGTGATGCTGGTAGCCAAAAATATGATAAAAAAACTTTAGCTAAATTAAGAGAAGCCGAAGCCAAAAACGCAGCTAAGACTTTGGGAATTAAAGAGGAGAACTTATATTTTCTACATCAACCAGATGGCTTTTTAGAAGAAAATTCTGAGGTTTTAATTAAAGTTACTGAATTAATTAAGCAAATCAAACCAAATATTGCATATATTCCACAAGCTGAAGAAGCTCACTCAGACCATAAAAATACTAATAAAATCGCTCTAAAAGCCATTAATAAAGCCCGTGGTAATTGGTTTCAGGAAGCAAAAGGTGAACCCTGGAATATTCGTCAAATTTTAGCATATGAAATCTATCCACTGATGACTGAAGTGCAATATTGTGAAGATATAAAGCCTTATTTTGATTTGAAGATGAAAGCAATTAAACAGCACCTTACTCAAATTGAATCAGTTCGTTATGATTTACTGATTGAAGCTATTAATACTTATCGTACAACCATGAATGGTAATGGTGAATGCTTTAAAATACTAAAAACCGATAAAATTTAATGCTTTATAGCAATCCCCCGAATAAATGATACGATGTAAGTATAAATGTAGATAATTAAAAAAAGTATGTCATATTCATTAGATTTGAGAGAAAAAGTAGTTCAGGCTT
>CANLFK010000181.1 GCA_947489925.1 Candidatus Caenarcanales bacterium | reverse complement strand
AGTGAGTTGAAGGGATTGAGTGAGGAGGAAGTAGTGAAAAAGATTATTGCGTCGATGGAAGGAGGGATTAATGAGTATATTAAAAAAAGTAAAAAGTAAGTAATGAAGAAAATTTTATCATTTTGGATTTTATTCATTTTGACAATCATTGCTAATGCGCAGTTGACTCCTCAACTAAAGTTACCTGTAGCTCATAGTAATCATATTTCAACATTTTGTGTTACTCCAGATAATAAATTCATATTTACTGGGTCAGAACAAGAATCTAAAATTATAATTTGGGAATTAAGTAGTTGTAAACAATTGACTTCAATAGGTAGTGAAAGCAAAGGAGTTGATAAAATAATTATGAATCCAGGAGGTAACTTTTTTGTTGCCTCATTTGTTGAAGGTCCTATTATTGCATATGATTTTCCATCATTAAAAATTAAATGGCAAAATAATTCAAAAGAATACAAATCTGATATTGAATTTTTGAGTAAAGGGAAGTATATTTTAATTGATGGATTGCTCATGGATGCTGAAACTGGCCTAGAATTAAAAGAAAGAAAAAAAATTTCATACGTCATAGATGATTCTACTTATGTATTAT
Source organism: Candidatus Caenarcanales bacterium (assembly GCA_947489925.1). GTDB lineage: Bacteria > Cyanobacteriota > Vampirovibrionia > Caenarcaniphilales > Caenarcanaceae > JAAFJH01. The sequence goes on along the minus strand of CANLFK010000181.1, from coordinate 3,133 downwards.
CAAACAAAAAAGGAAATGATGTAATTGACTTAAAAACCCTTGAGAAAATAAAAACGGTAAAAATATTCCCATTTAAAAGTAATAGAAACAGCAGTCTAAATTCAATTTTAAATTTCAATAGAAAGGATTCATCGAGTTTATTTGAAGTACTTGGACATATTCTTTGTTATGATAATAATGAATCTTTAAGATACGATATTGATATGTTGTATGATAATGTTTCATTAAAAAAAATCCCCCAATCTAGTTTGATATTAGCTTTTTCTGGTGATCATTTGCCTATTTTTTTTAATGTAGAAAATGGTGAAATTAAAACAGAGAAAGAGTTACAAAATATATTCGGAGGTAAAAGTTCTGGAAAAATTAATTACTCTAAAGATGGTAAGTATTTAATGGTGGGGAATGATATTTATTTACTTGAAACATTTAAATATTTTCAAACGTCATACAATTATTCAAAGGATGAAGATTATTTTTTGTCTTCAACTGAAAAATTTAGACTTGGTTTGTTTCCTAAAACATACACTTTTCAGAAAGTATATATAGATGATATGTCTTCTGATTCGGTTATAATAGATTCTGCATATGATTTTGTAGAAAACATAGTTGACACAAACGTTCGAATACCAACAATTTATAAAAATAAATTTGATAAGGGCAACTTTATTTTTGATGTCAATAATGAAAATATTAAAGGTCTAAATTTAACCGATTTCTCCACAAAAATTCTGAGATCTATTGGTCCCGAAGGTGAATATGAATCCCTTTTATCATTTGATTCCGTTGAAATCCAGAATGAAGATTATAATCATTATTTTCCAAGATTTCCAAATGGTATTGTAGAAAGAACAGAAAGTTCAATTTTATTTGATAATACGGGAAAAGAAAAAATAAAATTCAAATATTTCGTTGAAGATGGGTATGATATTTATGATGTTTTAAAACTAAAAGGAGATTATCAGTATTTAATTAAATTAAGAGAGCGATTTATTTATCCAAAACCCAAAAATTATAAAAATTTTAAAGATAAAATCGTTCTTTTAAACATACTTGAAAAAAAAATAACTCATGAATATCAAATCGATAATGCATTATTTGATGTAGTATATGACACTTCTCGAAACCTGATAATTTTAAATGAATACAATCAACAATTACATATTATTGATGCGAATACATTTCAATTAATAAAGAAATTTAAAATTGATTGGGTTACAAAAAAAGTGGGATGGTTTAATGATTTCAATTTTGTCGATAATACTGAACTGTTATTTTTTTTCAACCCTAGTGGCATTACTGTAAGTTCAGAGACAAATGTTTTAATGTTCAATTGGGAAACACAAAAAATAGAGCTTGAATTTACAGTGCCATTTACAGTAAAGTCAGTTTCCTTTTCATCGGATAGAAAAATCTGCTATTTATTTACAGGTTCAGAGTTGATTGTATGGGACGTTATAAATAAAAAAACCCTTTTTCATTACTTGCCACTTAATAATGGAAATTGGCTCGTCTACGACGAAGATTACCACTACGATGGATCTGAAGGCGCACTTGATATGCTTTATTTTGTTTGCGGGTTAGAAGTAATTGAACTCAGTCAAATGAAAGATGCACTCTATGTGCCAGACCTTGCTGAAAAAATCATGAGTGGTCAGACTATCAATTACAAAAAATTAAGTGAGCTCGATATTTGCGGCACACTTCCACTAATAGATACCGTTAGTAAAAACGATAAAGGATATCATTATAAAATCACACCACGTAAATATCCTTTGGAAAGATTAGAACTTAAAGTGAACAACAAGATTGTAACTACAATAATGCCCAATAAACTTTCTAAAATGGGCACTGATTTTTATTTAGATTTATCCGAGCAAGAAGTAAGCAAGCATTTTATTGCAGGCCAAGCCAACCTGATAAAATTAAGTGGTGTGGTAAAAGATGGCAATACAGAAATTACTACTAGAGGAGTAGAAATAACTTCTGAAGAATCTTCTGGCAAAACCACCAATCCGCCTAATTTATATGCAGTTATGGTGGGCATCAATGATTATAAAGATGAAAATTTGCATTTGAATTTCCCTTCTAAAGATGCTTTTTCATTGGGTAAATCGGTAGAGCAAGCTGCCAAAAAACTATTGGGAGATGATCATGTGTTTGTTTATAATGTAAACAGTGATTTCAAAAATAATCAGGTTAAAGTTGTTTCCACTCCAGAAAAAGAAGGCGTAAGAAAAGTATTGGAAGAGATTGGAAAAAAATCAAAGCCAGAAGATATCGTTATGATTTTCTTTGCAGGCCATGGCGTGATGCAAGGTGCCACCGACAAAAAATTTACTTTCTTAACTGCAGAAGCGTCTAAAGATAATTTAGTAGGCATCAGCACCAACGATTTAAAATCATGGTTAAGTCCAGAAGGGCCTAATAAAATGTTGGCCAATAAAAGTATTTTAATTTTTGATGCCTGCAATAGCGGACAAGCTACAAAAGAGATTGCAGCATTGGCTCGAAACGATGATGAAAGCAATCGTAAACGTCAGGTAGAAGATTTAAAAGACAAATCAGGTATGTTTATTTTAGCTGCCTCTGCGCCCAATCAAAGTGCGTATGAATTGCCTCAATATCAGCAAGGTTTGTTGACTTATTGTTTGTTGAGTACTTTAAAAAATGATCCTAATATTTTGGACGACAACAAATACCTCAATGTGCAAAAATGGTTTTTGCAAACAGAAGGGTTATTAAAAAACACCATGGAAAATTTAGGGTTAAAACAAAATGCACAACCATTCGGCACTGCCAATATTAAAATAGGAATGGTTGATGATGTTGTAAAAAATAGTATTCAGTTGGCTAAAGAAAAACCAGCTGTTTTGTGCATCAGTGCCGAAGATAAATCTACCGATGAAGATGGCTTACGTCTAAAAGATAAATTAAATACGAAGTTGATGGAAATTACATCAAGAGGGATTGATGCTCCAATCATTTATGTAGAAAAAGAAACCAGCAGTGCCAATGCCATCAAATTGAAATATGAGGTAAACTCAAGCAAAATTAAATGCGACATCATCTTTCTAAAAAATCAAAAGAAATACAACCAAGCTAGTGTAGAAGGGAAGGCGGATAATTTGGACGG
>CANLFK010000180.1 GCA_947489925.1 Candidatus Caenarcanales bacterium | reverse complement strand
GATGGATGAAGGGTTTAATACTTTTATTAATTAGAATATTTAAACAAAAAAACAATAATTGGTTAATTAATGCAAATATAATAAGTTTATTTTCGGTTTTATACTTTTGTAGTTTTATAAATTTTAATAGTTTTATTGCTGAATATAATTTAAAACATTGCCGAGAATTTAAAGGTAAAGGTTATTATTTAGACATTAATTACTTGAAAAATTTAGGAGTTGATTCTTTGCCTATTATGCTTGAATATAAAAGAAAATTCCCAGACCAATTACCGCAGTCTTTTAATTATATTATTCAAGATTTACAAAACAAAGCAAAGATTAATAATTGGAGAGCATGGACATTTGATAAAAGACATTACTTTAAATAATTTTTAGGAGACAATATTATGCAAAAGAAAATTTTAGTTGTTGATGATGAATTTCATATTCGAGAAATTATTAAATATACTTTACAAAAGGCTGGAATGACAGTTTTTGAAGCCACTAATGGAAAAGAAGCTTTAAGTATATTTGAAAGTATTTTGCCAGATTTAATTGTGCTTGATATTACAATGCCAGAACTTGATGGATTAGAAACTTGTAAAGAAATTCGCAAAAAATCTGAAATACCAATTTTGTTTTTATCCGCCCGAGATGAAGAAATAGACCGTATTGTAGGCTTAGAAATTGGAGCTGATGATTATGTAATTAAGCCTTTTAGCCCGAGAGAATTACTTGCTAGAATAAATGTTATTTTAAAAAGAATTATGAAAACATCTTTGCCAGCCCAAATTGCTACAAATTTTAAATACGGAAACATAGCTCTGAGAACCGAAACTCATCAAGCTTTTTGGAAAGAACAAGAAATCAATTTAACTGCCACTGAATTTAATTTATTACTTACTTTTTTAGAACAACCCCAAAAAGTTTATACTAGAAATAATTTAATTCATAGTTTGTATTTTTCAGAATTTATTAGCGACAGAACAATTGATAGTCATATTAGAAGATTACGTCAAAAATATAGCGAAGCTGGAGCTGACTCAATTATTGAAACGGTTCATGGCATCGGTTATAAATTGGTAATAAGTTCATGAAGAAATTTTTTCAGTTTAATTTAGCTGGCATTTTAATGTTTAATAATTTAATACTATTATTTTTGCCAATAGCTATGATTTATTATTTAAAGTTCTATGAAAATGAATTAATTCACCAAACGCATTCTGAGCTAATTGTACAGGCCGCTTTTATCTCTAGTTTTTACAAAGCTGAATTAGAAAAATACCCCAAAGCGAAAATAGATGGAAACAAAATAAAATATATAAATAAGCAAAAAGAATTTTTTCAGCCAATTACTTCAGATTTAGATTTATATAAAGATAGTATATTTCCAGCTCGCCCAGACGGAAGAATAAGCAAACAAAAAGCAGATAAACTGTCTTTAGAAATAGGAAAAACTCTCTTACCAATTTTATTAGAAGCCCAAAGAACTACTTTATCTGGCATGAAAATACTAGATCATAAAGGAATTGTAATAGCTGGCAAAAACGAATTAAAGCTTTCTTTTGCTCATTTACCAGAGATTTCACAAGCCTTAAATGGAAAATACACAAGTATATTAAGGTATAGAGAAAATAATAATGCACAATTTTCGCTTTCTTCTATTAGCAGAACAGGCAAAATAAATGTTGTTGTGGCAGTACCAATTATTTTTCAGGACAAAGTTATTGCCGTGGTTTATCTTTCTAGAACAGCTAAAAACTTGCAAAAAGCTCTTTATGAAAGGAGAGGCCGTATATTATCGATTAGTATTATACTTTTATTTTTAGGATTGTTTTCGGCAATTTTAACCGCTTTTAGTATTACTAAGCCTATTAATTCTTTAGTTAATTCAATTGATCAATTTTCAGAACAAAATCAAACACCAATTTTGAATAAAAGCTTTTTTATTAGTAAAGAAATTTTGGTTTTAACAAATACTTTCCAAAATATGGCAGAGCAGATACAGAGCCGTTCAAGCTATATTCGCAATTTTGCTTTGCATATTTCGCATGAATTTAAAACACCACTTACTACTATTCAGGGGACGATTGAATTATTTAACGATCATTATAATTCGATGAACAAAGAAGAACGCCAACACTTTTTACAAATTATTAATCAAGATGTAAAACGCCTGAAAAACTTAGTAAATCGTCTAATTGAACTTGCTCGTGCTGATATTTTGCAACCAGTTTCAGGTAGTTTTGCCGATTTAGATCAAATTATTAATAAACTAATTATTCAATACAAAGAATCTGGCTTGAAAATTGATAAATACTTAAATCCAATAAATTTCAGAGTAAAAATAGCCCCCGAATTAATTGAAACAATTTTGATTAATTTAATTGATAATGCTAAGGCCAATGAGGCTACCAAAATTTATATAAGCCAAGAAACAAATCAAAATAATTCTAATTTTCTTATCTTAAAGTTTTCGGATAATGGAAAAGGTATTTTGCCTGAAAATCTAGATAAAATATTTTTGCCTTTTTATACAACCAAAAAAAACTCTGGCGGCACTGGCCTTGGATTATCTATTGTTCAATCTTTGCTTAAAGCCCACAATGGCTCAATTAAACTTATTCAAACACCAAATCAAGGAGTTACTTTTGAATTAATTCTTCCAGTATAAAACAAACTATAACTAAGTAGACCTCTTGCAAAATAAATTATAAAAACGTGAAACACCTCATTAAGAGAGGACTTTTTTACAGAACTTCACAAAGTGTACTCCCCCCGCCCTCTTAACAGAGGGAGCTAGCGGTTTTCAGAAGAAATAAAAACTCCCCTCTCTGCTTGTGGAGAGGGGTTAGGGGTGAGGCTGTATTGTTTTGCAAGAGGTCTAGTCTGTAATGTTTTGGCATATTTTAAAATAAACTTACTGAATTCTTTAGAATCTTTTTGATCGCTAAAGAGGCTGTCTGGAATGATGATTTCGCTTTCTTCGAAGTTTTTCAAATAGTCATTGATACTTAATTTAGTATAAGTATTCTGCAATTGATCATAAACTAAAAAATAACCTAAATTTGGTAAATTATCAATTATTGAGGAATTCACTGATTCACCGAATTGCTGAATTGTAGACTTAATTAAATTTAAAACTTATTGAGAATTATTTTGAGGGGAAATACAATCTAAAATAGTAATTAAGTGTTTTTAATTCAAAGACGAAATATAGTAGCCCATAACACCAACTTTGCCGTTTTGAAGGTCATAAATGGCTCTAAATAAATATTTCAAATTAATAAATTTTTGTTTATTTTCTAAATCATTAATTATCCAATGTTCAGCGTATTTGCCTACAGCCTCTTGAAAAACCAAAGAAGGAATCACATTACTCATAAGTCCATTTTTAGACTCATTTTCCCAGTCTCCATTATCTTTTAGTGCCTTAAATTGAATATAGTTTGTTTCATTTTTTAAATAATCTCTTACTTCTTCAATACTATTAAAACTTCTTTTTAAAGGTTTATTATTTTTAACAGAATAAGCTCTCAAAGCATTCAAAGTAGCCATAATAGGACAATTATGCTCTTTGTTGCCAGCTATTAGATAGTTTTTAAAAAATACTATTTGGGCATGGCATGATTTATCCCAAACTTCTGTTATTAGTTTTTGCAAGCTGTTTATAAAAGATATTAATATTTTATTGACGAATAATAAATAACTATTCCAAACTTGAGTAAAAAAATTTGTCTTAGAATTAAAATTATTTGCAGTATTTTGAGTATTATCTTCAAATTGTAAAGCCAGATCAGGA
>CANLFK010000179.1 GCA_947489925.1 Candidatus Caenarcanales bacterium | reverse complement strand
AGAAACAATAATTGAAAATACTAAACAAAATATTATTTTAAATAAATTACTTGATTTAGGAGTTGAAAATACTAAAGCTTTAAATTTTATCCAAATCAAAGACTTAGACACTTTAGAGCAACAAATTGAATATGCAGAAAAACAATATAAAACTAAAAAAATACATAGTAATTTAGGTGGTTATTTAGTATCAATTATTGAAAAAGACGCAAATGTAAAAAATGATTATGATAAAAAAATACAAGAAAAAGAAAAGCAACAAAAAGAATTAGAAAAGCAACAAAAAGAATTAGAAAAGCAAAAACAAGAGCAAGAAAAATTATTAATTCAAGAATACGAAACTGAATTTCAAGAGGAAAGAAATACTAAACTCGCTCAATTAATGCCAGATTTCAATGAAGAAATTTTAAAAGAATACTATTCAACCAGAAAAGAAAAAATGTTTGTATTTGATTCAAAAGGTAATTTTAAATTTGAAACAGCCATTAGGTTTTTTAGGGTACAAATTGCCAAAGAAAATAATTTAGAAGATTCAGAGGAAAATTTTAAAACTTGGGTTAAACAAAATAAACAAATTGAATTAGGGCAAAAAACGGTTAATGGTCAGTCTCAGTGGGTTATTATTGGCAAACAATTAAGTTTTTTGTAAATTGAGTATATTAAAGAGAATTCCCTAAGAAATAAAATTAAATGTTAAAGAAGTTACAAAATTTTGTATAATTGAATTGTGAAAACTGTCATATTTTTAGCTTCTGCATTAGATGATTTAAAAAAGTTTTCGCCAGTAGCAAGGCGAGAAGCTGGACACCAAATTAATCAAATACAAAAAGGATTAGAGCCAGATGATTGGAAGACAATGTCAGAAGTTGGCTTAGGTGTAAAAGAAATCAGAATACATGTGGATAATGAGTATAGGGTTTTTTATATTGCTAAGCTTCCAGAGGCTATTTATATACTTCATGCTTTTGTGAAGAAAACAGAAAAGACCGAAAAGAAAGATATTAATTTAGCTTCTAAGCGATTGAAAGAACTACTTAAAGGAAGGAAAACAAATGATTGAAATGTATGAATCTAGCGGTAATATTTTTAAAGATTTGGCTTGTGAAGATGCTGAAAACTTAAGGGTGCGTTCAAGTTTGATGATTCAACTAAAGCAATATGTTAAACAGAAATACTTGACTCAAAAGTCTGCCGCTGAGCTTTTTGGCATTACTCAGCCTCGAATGAGTGATTTAATGAGAGGGAAAATTGATTTATTTAGCATTGATACTTTGATTAATATGCTTGCTAGGGCTGGGTTGCATATTTCTGTTGAGGTTTATTCCATTCCAATTGCGTCTTAGTTATTAATGGGCAGTTTCAGTGGGTGCTTATTGGCAAGCAATTAAGTTTTTTGTAAACTAAATAGACTCAATAATAATTTCAATATTTAATTTACCATCTGAGCCATTTGTTAAAATAATGCGTTTAATTTGCCCATTAATGGGGCTTTTATAAGTTGTTTCTTGTGGTGTTCTGGGTGAAATTGAAGACTTTTTAAATTCTTGAGCGGTAAATTCTAAATCTTTCAAAATAGCCTCTTCATGCTCAATCATAATAGGAGATAAATTATTTTCTTTAACAATTTTTTTAATTTCTTTTAAATAATCTTTTTGTTTTTGTACTTCTCTATCATGTTTAGTAGAAATATAATTTTGTGGTGTTTCTGGTTCTAAAGGGCGATAAGCCAAAACCTGTCCAATTTTTACTATTTGATTTTCTTTAACTTTTAAATCATTAATTGAACGGACGGTTACCGTAATTGGTACTATCGAATTAATACTTTCTTCTTCTGTAAAATCAATTGAAAAAGCCGACTGAGTCAAAGAAATAATAAGTAAAAAGTAAATAAATAATTTTTTCATGGTTTTTAATTATTAAGGGTAAAATTATTATATGAGTATTCTTATTGAACAAATAATAAAGCAAATTTCTACTCTTCCTGAAGATGAGCAGGTTGAGTTGGTTGAAATGATTGCTGATGAAATGGCTTGGAGACAGTCTTTAAAAAAATCTACAACTAAATTGGAAATTTTAGCTTTAAAAGCCAATCAAGAATTTCTTAATGGAGAAACTGAGCCCCTTTTTCCGCTAGATTGAATTTTATGAAATCTACCAAAACCCGAGATTTTAAGAAACTTTTTGCTGAATTGCCAGTTGAAATAAAAGCTAAAGCAAATAAAGCCTTTGATTTATGGTCTGGCGATAATTCCCATGCAAGCTTGCATTTTAAGCGAGTTAATGAAACAACTTTGCCAATTTATTCTGTACGAATTGACCGTAATTACCGAGCTACCTGCTTTAAAAATGAGCAAGCTCAAACTTTTGTTTGGTTTTGGATTGGTTCTCATTCTGATTATGATAAATTATTAGATTCTTTTTAACTTCCCCAAGTTTTAAGCAAAAGCCGACTGAATCAAAGAAATAATAAATTAAAATATACTGTAATTGCTAATTTATTTATAGGGTAAAATAATTATATGACTAATTTACTTGATGAAGCTGTAAAGCAAATATCCCAATTATCTGATCTGGAGCAGGATGAGATTGCAAAAATGATTCTTGATGAATTAAATTGGAAAAAATCTTTTCTTACTTCTCAAACGCAATTAGGAATTATGGCTGATGAAGCTCTCAGAGATTATAAGGAAGGTAAGACTACACCTTTGGAATTTTGATGGAATCAAGAGCCACAGGAAAATTTTGGAAAGCTTTTGAGAAATTACCCGCAAATATTAGAGAAATTGCAAAAAAGAACTTTACTTTATGGAAGGAGAATTCATTTCATCCAAGTCTTGAATTCAAGCAAGTTAATGCTATTAAATTAGTTTATTCAGTTAGGATTGGCCTAGATTGGAGGGCTTTAGGAGTTAAAGAAAATAATACTGTAACTTGGTTTTGGATTGGTTCTCATTCTGATTATGATAAATTATTAGATTCTTTTTAACTACTCCAAGTTTTAAGCAAAAGCCGACTAATAGCCATAAAAACAATAAAAGCAATACCGCCAATAATATAAAGCAAAGTATCATTAGTTCCTAAACCAATAAATCTTAATACCGCAAAGCTGGCAATAGAAAGCAAAACTATCGGTGTTAAATCAAAATATTTTCTGTGTAAATAAGGTTCTTGAATTGCGTAAACTTGATCGTAAGTTAAATCCCCACCAGTAGACAAAGCTAAAGCATCTTTGGTCATTTTTTCTACTATTCCAACATTTCCACAAGCTGAATTTGTAATTCTTGTTATTAATATTTGCTTATTTGTCTCATCAGCCCTGACATTTACTAATTTATTTGTCGTAATTTCTCTTATATATTTATTTTTCATGGGCTGTAATTCAAGCTGATTAAATCTTCTGTAAATTGATTCAAGTTCTACCGTAGGTTTAAGCCGATTGGTGCAAGCGAAAACACAAACACCAGCTAATAAAATTTTATCAATAATTACCTGATTAGCCACCGTTAAACCAGTCATTGAATTAATTACACAAATATAGTTTTTCCCAATTACCGAATCACTGATTATTTCAGCTAATTGCTCAATAGTTTTGTTTTTTAGGCATTTACTTTTTATTTCCTCGAGTGTTAAAGAAAGTGAATAATTATCATCATCAAGTTTTAAATTCCTGTCTTGGTGAAGCTTTGCAATAATACTTTCAATTAAAACACTACGAACCGCTTTTAAGTTTTCAATCCAAAGAACTGGTCTAGTTTGGCTGTCAGTCAGGCTTTTAACTAAATAACTTTTCCCGATACCAGGTTCACCGAGTAAAAGAGTAGAAATATTATGTAATA
>CANLFK010000178.1 GCA_947489925.1 Candidatus Caenarcanales bacterium | reverse complement strand
TCATAGAATCTGTTAATGACTTTCTCAAAAATATATGTCAAATTGAGCATTCAAGGCATCGTTCACCAGCAAATGCTTTTGTTAATATGATCTCAGCTTTAATTGCTTATTCTTTTTTGCAAAAAAACCTTCTCTAAATCTTTCAGACTTCCCTTCTATTCCCTCTTTTTAATTCTTTCTTTTCATCGAACTCACATTACTTAGTTCGCTGACACTTAATTTACTTTGGCTGTCTCTTTCCCATTTTATTGTTAGGTTTTCATCTACAAAAAAATATCCAAAGTATGAGAAAATTATTATCCATGAGTTTTCTTTGTTTTTGGTTCTAACTCTCATTAATAAACTAAACTCATGCTTTTTTCAACCTAGCACCATTGGTTACTATTTAAAATTGCAATTGTAAGAAAATACTTATCTAAGTTTTGTTGAAATCGTAAATTTTTATCTATTGTTAATAATATATCAAAGTTATTTTCAACACATAATGACATTAGTTTTCCATTTTTTATTCCGCTCCAGCCTAGCTCGGTAACAGCATAAACCTGAAAATCTGTTAAATGATTTTTTAACCTTTTATTTATACATTCATCAAGTAAAATTTTCATTTAAAATATTGGTTGAGTTTTCAATTAACTTTTCTGACATTTGAAGAACGCTAATAACCTGTTCTTTTTTGACACTTTCAAAATCTTCCAGAAAATTCATAATAGTATCGCCAGTTTCTAAATAATCAAATAAATTTTTTATAGGAACTCTTGTACCTGAAAAGACTGGTGTTCCTCCTAATATCTCTGAGTCAATATTTATAACTTTGCTATTCATGAATAAATGTTGCTAAGTAATTTCATTATACCTATTTTTTTTAGATTATTTTTTCCGCTCTCTGAAGCAGGATTTACAAGATTAAAAGATATGCACAATCACTCCGCTTTCTGAATCTGGATTTACAGGATTAAAGGATAAGCAGGATTCACGAGAGGAAAGTTCTAATCAAAGAAATAAACTTTACATAAATATCTTGAAAATCCTAAAATCTTGGGTATCCTGCTTCAGACAATCTGCGTCCATCTGTGATTCAGAAGTGTTTTTTTGTCTTGCAATTGGTTTAAAGTTATACTGATAAATTATTAATTAAATATCAGCAATAATACTTTTATTCCCAGACTCATTAGATGTCTTTTTTAATTTTTCAATAAAGTCATTAAATATTTTCATTATACTATTAACTGGAGACTCTCCAGAAGTATCTGTACCAAAATCTTTAACTTTTTCATTAATTGTATTGATTAATTGGGACAAGTCTTGTCCTGTCTCTGAGTCTTGGAAAGAGGCATCAAAATTAACTTCCTTAACTTTTTTTTGAATTTCACTACTTAATTCAATAATTTTATTCTGTAATTCTCCAAGATTAACATCATCAATTTTTCCTTTTAATGAATCACTAATTTCTGCTAATTTTGTTTTTACCACTGTTGCAACATCATCAACAACATCAATTTTCCCTTTCAACGAATCCCCCAATTCATTAATTCCTAATTTTAAATGTTTTGTTAATTCACTTGTTACTTCAGAGGTATTTACTTCTTTGAGTTTTTGATTAGTTGTATTAATTAGGTCTGGCAAACTTTGCCCAAAAGCTTTTCCTATTTCTGATTCTTTGAAAGATTTATCAAATTCTTTAACTATTTTAGGCATTAAAAACTTTGCTCCCAAAAAAGTAGCTGCAAAAGGAATAAGCCAAGGAATAATACTCAGAACTAAATTAGTTAAATTTCCAGCAAAAGACCAGAATTGACGAGAGAACCACGGATCACTATTTTTCAGAGAGATTTTATTTTTGGAGTTGGTTGAATTAAAATCAACAATTCTATTAGTTACTTCCTGTAATTGATAAGGATCTGAAACTGGTAAAGTACCTTTTTTGCCAGATATAGTTTCATAATCTACATAATAAAAAGCTTCGGTAACTGGAGAAGTTGAAGGAGATATTTGTTCTTTCCTAATACTTACTTTTCCAATAAGTCCCTGATTAATAGCTAACAGAAATAAAGACATATCATCTCTAATATCTTCTTCTTTTAATGTGACTGACTCTTTTTCTGCCTTATTTTGTCCAGTAGGTGGTAATTTCTTGCTTGTATTTAGTTGTCCGACCTTTTTCAAAAACTCAGCTGGTGAAAGAGCTGTTTGTTGAGCAGTTAAATTTTGGCTTGCAGGATTTGAAGCTACTCTTCTTGAATTTGTGTTAATAGTGAGAGTCATTTTTTATATGAAAATAAATTAAGTAAGTTTTATATTAAAAAGTTTTATTAAAGTCTTATTAACAATATAACAAATTAGCGTTAATACATCAAGTCGTTTTTTATTTTTTTTGAATCACAAATGGACACAGATTGTCTTGAACTGGGATTACGCTGATTAAATGATGAACTATGATTTTTATTTTATGGTTTTACTCTAAAGTACATAATCATGGTAATCCATAAATCATTTAATCTCGGTTCAAGACATTGAGAGAGCTTTAATCTTTAGAGGAAAAATTTAAATAAATATCTGTGAAATCTGTGTTATCTGTGCTAATCTGCGATTCAGGCAAGAAAAAGACAAATTAATTTTTTTCAACAAAGAGTCGATTTATCTTTTTAGAGGCTTCTGCCAAAAAGGTTAAGAATTTATTATCCGCTTCATTTATGCCAGCCATTTCTGAATCTATTTTAAATTCCCTCTCAGCTATTGCTTTACTAGAATTAGTTAAAGGAAAAATCTCAATAGCATCTTGTGCTGGGGTGGAAATTGGTAAAACTTCATCAGATGGCTTAATGTTTACATCTCTTAATTTGCAACCTTGTTTAATGATGCTATTTGACATTATAAGGCAGTTTTCTAGTACTACATCATCTTCAATAATTACATTGTCTTCAATAATTACATTGCCTTTCATTATGACTCGTCCAATGCGTGAATTATTACCAATATAAGCTTTACCTTTAATATAACAACCGGGGCTTAAATAAGCTGAATCTGATAAATATCCCCAAGAATATTTTTGTCCCTCAATGTCAATTTTAAATTTTTCTTCTAGGCAATCAAATAAAGTTTGGCGATATTGTGCATGAGTACCCAAATCTGCCCAGTAAGAATTAGTTTTATAAATATTTAATTCAATACCTAATTTTAATAAATCTGGGAATAAATCTTTAGCTACATCATACATTGGATAAACCTCAGCCGAAGGAATATAATCTAAAATGGCTGGCTCAAAAATATAAACTCCAGTATTTGCCCAATTGCTTAAAGCTTCTTCTGGTCTTGGTTTTTCCTGAAAATCAGTTATTTTTTCATCTTCATCAAAACAAATAACTCCAAAATGAGTAGTATCTTCAACTTCTTTGATAGCAATAGTTGCTAAACGCCCAGAAGCTTTATGCTGAGCTAACATTTCACTTAAATTTATATCAGTTAAAGCATCACCCATAATTACAACAAAAGAGTCTTTTCCAGCTCGCAAAAAGTCCGCACAAGTTCTGATTCCACCAGCTACTCCAGTTAAATCAGATTCATGTTTAATATTAATTCGGTCTTGATACAACTCTGAGATTTTCTCGCCCAAATAATGAGTATTAGCCGTGAATTCATTAAAGCCATGTTTTTGCAGTAAATCAATAATTCTGTCTAGGACTGGTTTACCTAAAACTGGTATAGTTGGTTTTGGAATTATATCAGTAATCGGTGCTAATCTTGAACCAACTCCTGCTGCCAGAATCATCGCTCTCATTTAATTTAATCCTCTCAATTTTCAAAGATTTTGTCTGCTGATTTATTTGTTCCCAAGATTTAATTATTTGCTCTCGTACTCTTGTTTGAGAAGTTCCGCCAAAACTCTCCCTATTTTGTA
>CANLFK010000177.1 GCA_947489925.1 Candidatus Caenarcanales bacterium | reverse complement strand
ACCATATCTCAATTAGCCATATTTTTTGAAGGGAGGTTGACAATTAAGCTCTCAAGCTGATACAATGAACTAAGTCATTAATTGACACAGTTCTTTAAATATACTCAATTTTTACAATATCTTTAAACTTCTTTTCTGGTAAACGATTTAAAGTACTTCTGTGCATTTTGATTTTTGCAATATAGTTATAAATAGATTATAGTATTTTAATTAGTTATACTCTCACTTTTGTTTTACTATTTGGGTTTACTATCTTTGAATTGGGTCGTGAATTCTATATTCAAACTCAATCTTTACTTCATCATTGGCAGGTACAATAATATTATAGTTAATTTTATATGCTAATTGTTCATATTCGTGAGATGACTCTACCATTTCTATGCTAGTAGAGCGTATTCCTCTTAGTAACTCAAATAAACTATTGCGACCTCTTGTGTATTCAACAAGATGAATTTCAGCATCAGTATCTTTGTGATTTTTAATTATGTATTCTTCTTTGTAATATACATAATCATCTATAGTCTTTTGACCAGCTTGAATATGATTAACTTTTATGTCAAAGGCTTGTCC
The DNA here is from genome assembly GCA_947489925.1 of Candidatus Caenarcanales bacterium. Classification (GTDB taxonomy): domain Bacteria; phylum Cyanobacteriota; class Vampirovibrionia; order Caenarcaniphilales; family Caenarcanaceae; genus JAAFJH01. The sequence continues at coordinate 3,470 of CANLFK010000177.1, read as the reverse complement.
TATTAATAATTTAATAGTTTCATTTTTAGGTGTATGATTAATTGAATCTTCGCCGATAAATTCTAAAGAATTATCATCTTCATCAGTTTTATATAATTTGACAATTCCTTTGGGGATTGCAATTCCCAAACCATTATTTTTTTTATTTTCAAATTCTATTATAATATTAACTTTTTCTTCACGAGAATTTATATCATAGTATTGTTTATAAGGAATTTTTGATCCATTTAAAATATTAATTTGTTTAGTTTGTTTATTCTTTAATGTTGTTAGATAATTCAAAGTATACATATGGTAATCAAAAAATACTTTTTCTTCTACACTCGGAACATAGGTTGTACTATAAACAATATTAGGATTGGGTAGTTCTAGACGCTCATCAAGTGAGAAATCATCTGGTGAATTTCTATTAATATCACCTGCAATCAGTTTTATTTTTACATTTTCAAAGCTTGTACCGCATTCATTCTCGATTTCTGCCCACCCATTAATATCTAAAGTTTCATTTTCAAGCTCAATAACATAATTGGCTTTCCATTTAAAACCTTTACTTAAATAAGATACTTTTATTTCTTTAGCTTGTGTTTTATCTGCTTTATTTAATTTCCAAACAAGAGCGGGTTTTATAATGAGTCCTGAAGGTAATGAAGGCAAGATAATATTAGTTTCTTTAGGAGATATGTATATTTGTTTAGATTTATTATCTTCAAAAACACAACCTTGAGGAGCTAGAACGCCTAGTGCTACTCCTTCGATAGATAAAAGTCTACAGCTTTTTTCTTCCCCTGTTTTTTGATTTTTTAAAAAAACTTCTTTATCAAGATATTTCTCAAGAAGTTTTTCTCCACTAACCAAATCAAAATCATAATTGAATTCTAATATATTTAAGCCTTGAACTATAAGGGACTCGGTTTCAATTTTTTGAGCAACATCTGAATAAATGAGCTCAGTTTCATTGCCATCAAACTCAATTTCTCTAATTTCTTTAATCGCACCAAAGCCATCATTATAAATTGTTAGGGCTATTTCTTTTGTATCCATTGAACTTGATGTCTTTCTCATATAGTCCCCTTACTGTTTTTGTATTTTTATATCATAAACCTTTTGCAATAAATGAAAGCTATTACGCAATAAATATTTTATTTGTAAGAGGTCTATAATTTTTCTTTACCACAAGCCCGATCCAAAATATTTTTAATGGTCATTGCAGTAAATAATTTAGCTTCTTTAGTTCTAACTCCGTCAATATTTAATTCTTTTGCAATAGCCCTTAAAGATAAACCTTCTTCTCTCAATCGGCTAATACGAGGACTAATAAAACTATAAAATTCTTTGGCTTTTTCAGTCTTTAATTTAGCTTGTTTTCGTCTTCCCTTTTCTAAAGACTCTTTACAAGGATTTCCTAATTTAACGCCTCTCTCTTTTAGGCTTTGTAAAGCTTGTTTAGTTCTCTCACTAATTTGTCTAGCTTCCTCTTCTGCAAGCACTGCCCTCATCTGAAGCATAAATTCAGAATCATTTGGACAATCAGCACAAACAAATCTAATTCCATTTTGTATTAAATAACTAATCAGCAAAACATTACGCCCCAGCCTAGACAAGTCTTTCACTAATAAAATTGCATTTTCTTTTTGGCAATATTGAATTAAGTCTTTTAATTTAGGGCGTTTCAAAAGCAAACTTTCAAAATTTTGGGCTTTATGTTTAACCGTGCCAGTTTCTATTTCAATAATTTCATTAATCAATTCACCTTTCACACTTTTGATATAGGCTTTATTTAATCTTTGTTGAGCCTCAATTCCTAAGCGTGAATCGCCTTGTTCTTTAGTCGAAACTCTAATATATGAAGCAAATTTTTGTACCATTATTTTATTGTATAAGATTTAAAGGGGTATTTGTAACTTTATACACTAATTTTTATGTCAGTTTTCGGTATCAATTTTAAGTTTGCTTTTTATTTTCTCCATCTCAAACTTTCTGTTTGTTTCAATTTTCCCACAATTGTTTTCTTTGTCTCCCATGTTTTTCAGGGCAAATCGGGCTGTTATAAAACAAAAAACCGCAAGCCGCATGGTGAGCAGAAAGCCAAAAAGCAAAGATGTAAACAATGTAAACTTAGTAAATTAAAATTACTTTGTAAATCTAGTAAACTTAATAATATTTGTAAACTTAATTGATTGTGTAATATTTGTAAACATGGTAAACTGAATAAACATAAATTACAAAGTAAACAAATGAAAATAATAGCTTTGTTAAACCAAAAGGGCGGAGTCGGTAAAACAACTTCAACCGTTAATATTGGGGCTGGCTTGTGCAAGCTAGGAAAGAAAGTTTTGCTGATTGATCTTGATCCGCAAGCGAATTTAACTTATTCATTAGGGATACAAGGGCATGATTTAAGGAAGACGATTTATGAGCTTTTAAAAGGGCAGGTAGACATAACTGATGTCATTGTGGAAAAAGACGGCTTAAAAGTTATTCCATCAAGTTTAGATTTGTCTGGAGCTGAAATTGAATTGTCTGGAACGGCTGGACGGGAATTTCTTTTGAGGGAGAGTTTAAGTAAATTAAATAATTTAGATTATATTCTTTTAGATTGCCCTCCTAGTCTTAGTTTATTAACTTTAAATTCTTTAGTTGCTTCCAATGAAGTTTATATTCCAGTGCAAACAGAGTTCTTGGCTTTGCAAGGAATGAGTAAGCTTTTGCAAACAGTTGAAATTGTTAAGAAGCGATTGAATACTGGTTTAGAAATAACTGGAATAATTGGAACTCGTTATGATAGCCGAAAGACCTTGAATAAAGAGGTAGTTCAAAAAGTTCAAAGTTATTTTGGAGCTAAATTATTTAAAACTTTAATTCGAGATAATGTTTCATTAGCGGAAGCTCCAAGTTTTGGACAAGATATTTTTGCTTATAAACCAGACAGCAACGGGGCAGAAGATTATTTGAAACTATGTAAAGAAATTTTAAAAAGGGAAAAGGTAGACTAGATGAGCAAAGAAAGATTAGGTAGTGATCCTTTTAGTTGGATTAAAGATAGCCGTGAAGATGAAAAGGTAGAAAATACTGAAATTAGTAAACAGGATAATCTTAGTAAACAAGAATTACAAAGTAATCAAGATGAGGAAATAATAAAAGAATCTGTAGCAAAAAAATCTACTCAAAAGGGTTTAGCTGATGGCTGGACGAGGGCGACCTTTATTATTAAAGAAGAAAATCTTGAGAAACTAAAAGACTATGCTTACTGGGAGCGTTTACAAATAAAAGATGCTTTGAATAAAATTCTAGTTTCGTTTTTTGAAGAAAACAAAAATCCTTAATTTCAGGCTCTTTATTTGCGATGAAGTTGATCCGAAAAAGGGGACAAATTGAACGAAGAACAAGTCAATAATTAAAAGGAGTTCAATTTATGTCTAAATACGAAAAAGAATTTAAAGAAGAAGCAATTAGATTGTGCAATGCAAAAG
>CANLFK010000176.1 GCA_947489925.1 Candidatus Caenarcanales bacterium | reverse complement strand
GTATTCTATTACTTTTTTCCTAAAATCATTACTATATTGTTTCATAATTTATATTTTTGACATATATTTTTACATTTTACCTTCTGATTATTAAGCTTTCGGAATTGCTATATTTATTGGAGCATCATTAATGGGATTTTTAATATTAATAATGGCAGTGGCAATATCAGAGCCAGCAGAATTTGAAATCTGATAAGTAAAACTATCTATTCCATAAAAATTAGCACCTGGAGTATAAATATAATTTCCATCATTTCCATTTTGGCTAAGACTACCGTATAATGGCTGTGTTAATAAAATAAAACTAATATTATCACCAGAATCATTACTTAATAAATTAATGGCTAATACTCCATCTTTATTCATGGAATATATGTCATCATTTGCCTCAGGTGGGACTAAACCTAATTCTTGAATTGTTGGTGAAGTAGCTTTGTCTGTATTATTTTCATTATTACTAGAAGCAGCGGAACTTTCTTCTGATTTTGATTGATCAAAGACAAACTGTGGAATATCGGGATTTGTTTTACCATCGGCTTCAATCATATTTTCTAGTGGCATATTCGAAACTTCACGATTAGGTGAAGCAGAATTTAGTTGAGGAATATCAATATTTTAATACCTCCCGACCGAGACATTGTATCTATTAAATAATCATTTTTATCTACATAATTAAGTAAGAAGACATTAAAAGTGTGGTAAAAAAAGAGAATGAGACAAGCACTCACTCAATGAAATATTAAATTCCATCGGCATAAAATACCATATTTCTTTTGTTTAGGTACTTATCAATATACTGAGGCAAAGTAGCAAAACTTAAATCAACAGTGTAAACTTCTTTTAACAAGTCATCAATTTTATACTTAGTAAAAACTTCATCTAATTCAAAAGGCTCAATATTAAAAAAAGGCATTTCTTGGGTATCATGCAAAGCCACTAAATGAGCAACTGCATCAGAAATAAATGGAATAATTCCCATTAGAGAACCTGGTACAATTCTTTCTCTTACACTAAAATTAATTTTTCTTTTTCTCTTGCCACTACTCATAATGCATTGCTAAATTGCCCTAATTATGTTCTGATTGCTAGGTACTTTTCAGCCTTTTTGCATTTTGGATTTTTTGATTTCACTCGCTTAAAATTTAATATTTACTTAAGACTAATCAACTTTATGTTTAGTATTACTTGAGTTAGAATAAACTTTCAATCGTTTAAATTAATTACTTTTCATCTAAAATTATGATAAGTAAGAAGACATTAAAAGTGTGGTAAAAGATGAGAATGAGGCAAGTACTCAGTCAATGAAATATTAAATTCCATCGGCACAAAATACCATATTTCTTTTGTTTAGGTACTTATCTAATATTTCTGCAACAAAGGTTTCACCCCCCAAAACTCAAGTTCAATCTTCTAATAAAGTCGGTAAGTTTGTAAAGGGTATTATTGCTGGTACTCTTGGTACTATTGTTACAAATCAAGGTTTAGCACGAGCAGATTTCCGTATTGCTGGAGAACCACAGTCTCTCAATGGTTGTACAGCAACAAAAGTAATTGCAAATAGCTCTCAACCAGCACTAGATCCACTTAATGGTAATAAACCTATTACCTTGCCTCCTGGCACAACAGGTTGGGCAACTGCTTCTCATTGCTTCAATCAATCCATAAATGGGCTAGATACTCCAGTTTTGATTTTAGAAGAAAATAGGATGCCTGTCATACCTATACTTCCAGCACCAACTCCACCTGCTGGGGGAAGAGCTACAGCACACCTCCTTTCAGGCCCCCAGCTTTTTCAATATGTAACTACCAATGGTTATTATGCACACTATAGTCCTTTGAATGAACGAACGATAGAAGGAGATTCTGGTGCTGTTTTTACAAATAGCGACGGAAGTGTTATAGGAGTTGTTACAGGAGAATCAAAACCTGTAGAAGGAGGAACGGTAATAACAGGAGGTCCTCAGCAAACACAATTTCAGCCACAAAGACCACTGCAGGCACCCGAAGCACCAAGAGGAATACCACCTCAACCAAGAGGAAATGTACGACCCACCACTGTAACTTTACTTGGTGATGGTGGTACGGTAAGTATTCAAAATGCAAATGGTAGTAGACAGACTGTGTCAATCAATCCAGTAAGGTATTTGCAAGATTTGTGTACTAATATAGGAACTAGTTTTGAAATAGTCGATTTAATTGGGCAAGTTCATTTGGTAGATTGCACAGATCCTAATTCACCAACAACAAGACAAATTAGGTAAAAAACTTATTGACTTAAATATATTTTTCTTTGTATAAAGTCATAGCTTGCTTTCTTGCCCACTGATCAGCTTTTTGAATAATCTCTAAAGTTTTTGGTTCTTGGGCAGAATGCTTGCGTAATACTTCTTCGATTAAGTCTGGGATTTGACTAAATTTAATTTTCTCTTGCAAAAATAATTCCACTGCAATTTCATCAGCCGCCACCAAGCAAGCCGTATAAGTTTGTGCATATTTGCCAGCCCAGTAAGCTAATTTTAAACATTTAAATCTTTCCAAATCTGGCTCAAAAAATTCTAGCTTATTAATTTCTTTCCAATTTAAAAACTTATTAATTAAATTAGGCTCTCTGTTTGGGTAATCTAAAGCATATTGCAAAACTAAACGCATATCATTTGCCCCTAATTGAGCTAAAACATGACCATCAATAAATTCGACCATACTATGCACTAAGCTTTGCGGATGAATTAAAACCTGAATTTTATCGTAAGGAATTTCAAATAAACTATAAGCTTCAATCACTTCTAAGCCTTTATTCATAAGCGTAGCTGAATCTATGGTAATTTTATTTCCCATTTGCCAAGTCGGATGTTTTAAAGCTTGAGACGGCTTAATTGAATCAAAGTCTAAAGTTTTATCATTCCAAAATGGTCCACCCGAAGCGGTTAAGTATAAATTATTAACTTTGTCTGGCTTTTGTCCTTGTAAACATTGATGTAAAGCGACATGTTCGCTATCAGCTGGAATCAAAATCGCTTTTTCATTATTTTTTAAGGCTTCTCTGATTAAGTTTCCAGCCATGACAAGCGGTTCTTTATTAGCAAAAATAGTTCTTTTTCCATGATTTAAAGCTGTCAAAGCTGATTCTAAACCCAAAGCTCCAACTAAGCCCAAAATAACAGTATCTGAAAAAGGAAAAGAAGCAATATCTTTTAAACTGGCTTGCCCGTGAATGATTTGAATTTTATTTTTGATTTGTGAACCTAAAGCTTTATATAATTCATCTGCTTTGGAAGCGGAAGCTATTGAAACTAATTTGGGCTGAAATTCCTCAATAATCTGGACAAAAGCTTCTAAATTATTGCCAGCGGCGGCACAAGCTTCTAAGGAATAAATTGACGGTGCTTTTCTAATTAAATCTAAAGTTTGTTGCCCAATTGAGCCAGTTGCTCCGAGCAGAGAGATTTTTCTTTTTGGCATGGTAAAATGAGAACTATTAACTTAGCAAAAATAATACTAATGAAATTTCTAATAAGTTTAGCTTTAATGAGCTTTTTATTCACTTTAAGTTCGCAAGCCAGTTTAAAACAAAGCTTAAAGCAAAATTTAGAAAAAGCAACTGAAAAAACCAGCGAATTTGGTCGTACAACTGGCAGAAAAGCTAATGATGCCTCTTTAACCACGCAAGTTAAAACTCGTTTATTATCAGATAATCGTATTCAAGCCGCTAATATTAATGTAGATACAAAAAATAAAGTTGTTTATCTCAAAGGTACTGTTCCAAATCAAGAACAAAGAAAAATTGCCAGAAGCATTGCCAGAAGCACAAAAGGTGTTGTCAAAGTTATGGATCTTTTAAAAGTTGAAAGTTAAAAGTTGAATAGAAGAGATTTTATAAATAAATTAATTAATTTGCCTTTGGCTTTTGCTTTAACAGATTTATTTTTTAGTTCTGCCGAAGGTAAAAGTCAATCAAGCAAAAGTAATTATATTTGTCTGCAAAAAGATTTAAAAACTCAACAATTAGATTTAAGGCAAAATGGCTTTCTGCATGAACAAACTAAAGCTTTGCCTGGTTCT
>CANLFK010000175.1 GCA_947489925.1 Candidatus Caenarcanales bacterium | reverse complement strand
AGTCTGTTCAGTCAATTGCCTGTGAAAGTTATAATTACCGAATCAGTCAAAGTTCTTTACCATCGGAATATGATATTGCCGCACCTAAATTAAGCCAAGCCCAAAAAGCAATGAGCGGAATAGTAAAACTTGAAATAAACAAAGAATTAAAAGTAATTAATGATTAACTGGTTTTAATAAATTTATATACAAACTTTAATCTAGCGACCAGATTTTGCTGGATTATTATGCTCAAAGACAAAATCATATTCTAATAAATCAAGTTCTACCATCAAATGAATTTGCTCAAAGCATTTTTCTGCCAATTCAAATCTATTTTCACGGATTAAAACTTTTTCGAGCATATTTTTCAATTGAATTAAATAAACTACATCATTAGCGGCATATTCAATTTGCTCTTGCGATAAGGTATCTTTGCCCCAATCACTGGATTGCTGATTTTTATTTAAGTCAATGCCAACAAATTCACGAGCTAATTCTCTTAATCCATGACGATCAGTATAAGTACGAGCTAATTTGCTAGCGATTTTGGTACAAAAAACTGGATTAACTAAAATTCCTAACTGATAACGCAAAAAAGCTAAATCCGCTCTGGCAAAGTGAAATATTTTAATTACTTTTTCAGACTCAAGCAAAATCTTTAAATTAGGTGCTTCTTGTTGATCTGTTTCGATTTGAAGTAAAGTGATATTTCCGTTTTCATCAGCCATTTGCACTAAGCATAATCTGTCACGGACTGGTTTTAAACCCATCATTTCACAATCTACTGACAAAAGACCTTTTTCTCCAGCCGCCGCCAAATGAATGGCTAATCTTTCAGGTGTTAAGTCATTCTTTAAAATAACTGGTCTATTATTATTAGTATTATTGTTATTTGCCATTGAAATTAATCTAAATAAAAAGCGGTAACTATTTTGTGATTAATTTTTGCATATTCAAGTGCTTTTAAAAGCGTATTACTATCATGATAAACAAAACAAATTAATTGATGGCAACTATCGATAATTTCATGGTAACAAATACGACTTGCTTCCACAAATTCCATATTTACTCGTTCTGGATGCTCAACAACAATTTTTAGAGTTTTTAAATATTCTTGTAATTCAGCTGACTGTTGTGCCAAAGTTTGAGGCAAAATAACTTCCAAATTATTAATATCACCTTTAACCGCACCTTTAATAGCGGCAAAATTTACCCCGCTTGAACCGCCACTAGTAACAATAGTATTACCAGCCGCAACTAAGCCATTTGAAATAAATTCAATTATTTGCTGATGCGTAATCGATAAATTTCTTGTTCCTATAATGGCTATTCTTTTTGAGCCAGACTGTATTAATCTTAATTCACTAGCCAATTCATCCAAAGAAAGACTCGTTTCATTTTCACCCCGTATTAGATGAGCTGTCAAAGTCAAAACCTCATTATTTAATTAAACAAAGAATAATAAAATATAATAACAGATGTAAAACTATAATTATACTAAATTTAAGTTGATTTCAAGAAAATAATTAAAATAATCAACTTTCCAGATTTAATTTTTGCAATAAAAGTTTATTATTGATTCTAAATAATTATAAAAATACAAAAAAGTTGGAAGCTAAAATTATGATAGTGGTCATGGAAATGAATGCTACTTTAGAGCAAATTAATAAAGTTGTTGCTCGCAGCCAAGATTTAGGTTTTAAAGCCATTATAAATAAAGGTGAAATTCAAACTGTAATTGCTTTAATTGGCGATGAAACAAATTTGGCTAGTACTGATTTGCTAGCAGAATTAGGTGGTGTCATGAAAGTTGAAAGAATTCAAGTTCCTTTTCGTTTAGCTAGTCGTAGTACTCAATATGCTGACTCAGTGATTGAAATTTTACCAGGTCTTAAAATTGGTGGAGCTGAAGATTTAGTTGTCATGGCTGGGCCTTGCTCGGTTGAGTCTGAAGAAGGAATTATCTTAACAGCCAAAGCCGCCAAAGCAAATGGAGCTAGAGTTTTAAGAGGCGGAGCTTATAAACCGAGAACTGCACCCAGAACTTTTGAAGGCTTAGGTGAATTAGGTTTAAAGTTTTTACAACAAGCCAAAGATGAAACTGGATTAGCCATTGTTACCGAAATCATGGACATTCGTGATCTAGACTTGGTTTCTAAAACAGCTGATATTTTGCAAGTCGGAGCTAGAAATATGCAAAACTTTTCTATGCTAAATGAATTAGGCAAAGTTGATAAACCAATTCTTTTAAAAAGAGGAATGGCTTCAACCGTTGATGAATGGCTTTTGGCGGCTGAAAGAATTATGCATCATGGCAATAGCAAAGTTATTTTGTGTGAACGAGGTATTCGCTCTTTTGACGGGAAATATACTCGTAATGTTTTAGATTTAGCTATGGTTCCAGTAGTCAGACATTTAACGCATTTACCAATTATTGTTGATCCTTCACATGGTACGGGCAAAACGGCTTGGGTTAGATCAATGGCTTTAGCAAGTGTGGCGGCTGGTACTCATGGTTTAATTATTGAAATTCACCCAGATCCAGAAAATGCCTTATCTGATGGTCCACAAAGTCTGAAATTCGATCAGTTTGAATCTTTAATGAAAGAAATTAATAAAGTTTATGCTGTTACTAAGCCACTTTATTATCCAAATTAAATCTTCTCACCCAAAAATAGTTTCTCAATGAAATCAAGATTCTCTTATTCGGCTTTTACACAAAATATCGAAAAAAACAGCTCTCAAAAAGTTATACGAACTCATACTCCTATTCATGGCGGAGAGAATCACTTTTTACCTTTTTCTTATAATAAACTTTTTAATAAAGACTTTAGTGAAATAACTGGGCTGGACGATTTACACAATCCAAAAAGTATTATTTATCAAGCTCAAAAAAAAGCGGCTGAATTATTTCAGGTTGAAGAAACTTTATTTTCGGTTAATGGGGCTTCTGCTTGTTTAATGGCTTGTTTTTTGGCTTTAGGACAATCTGGCAAAGTTTTAATTCCACGGAATGCCCACAAAAGCATGATTTCGGGTTTGATTTTAAGTGGCTTGGATCCAATTTTCTTTGAGCCTGAGTGGGATAATGAATGGGGCGTTTTTAGAGGTGTCAAGTCAAGTTTAATTTCAGATTTAATTCAAAAGCATAAAAACAATAATTTGAAAGCTTGTTTTCTGACTAGCCCAACCTATGAAGGAATTGCCTTAGAAAATTTATCTGAGCTAGTTGAAATTTGCCATGAAAATGATTTACCGATTATTGTTGATGAATCACATGGTGGGCATTTAAGCCTTTTGCAAAATAAATTATCAGCTATTCATTGCGGAGCGGATTTAATTATTCATTCAGCTCACAAAACCTTGGGTTCACTTACTCAAACGGGGCTTTTGCATTTTCAGTCCGAATTAATTAATTTGGCCAAATTAAAAGCGAGCTTAAGCTTATTACAAAGCACAAGTCCATCTTATTTATTATTGGTTAGTTTAATCGAAACCTTAAATAGTCTTTCACAAAGCTTAAAGCCACTTATTGAACAGGAAAAAATGGCAAAATATTTAAGGTCTGAATTAAGCCGAATCCAAAAAGTAAAATTATTGCCAAATGATGATCCAGTGAGATGTGTTTTTAGACTTGAGAATTGTAATGGTTATGAATTAAGCGAATGGCTTTACCGAAATTATAAAATTGAAACTGAATTAGAAAATAATAATTGGTTAATGCTTTTAGTCAGTTTAGCGACCCGAAAATCTGATATTAGATATATTAAAAAAGCTATTGTCAATGCGATAAAGTTTTTGGCAACCAGAACTAATAAAAGCCCTAGCGAAATAAAACCAAGCAACTTTAATTGTATTGAAAATCCGAGAAATGCTTTTTTTCGGTCAGACAAAGGAAAAATAACTTTTAAGTGTCCACCCGGTATTCCAACAGATTTCCCTGGTTTAGAACAAGTTAAGCCACAAAAGCTAAATCAAAAGCCAGAAAATCCGTTTTTAGAAGATGAATTTGGTGAAGATGAAGAAGAATTGGCTTTAATTGGTGCTTTAGATAGTTATTCTAATTCTGAAAGCTAAACAGCCTGTTCGCTATTTTC
>CANLFK010000174.1 GCA_947489925.1 Candidatus Caenarcanales bacterium | reverse complement strand
CCAGTCAATTGGAATATAAGCATTAATTTTTAAATCAAAGGTTGGCTTTTCCTCAAGGCTTAAAAACGGCTTAGAACTTGTTTTACTTTCATTTTTTTGCAAACCAAATTCGCTTTTTAACTTATTAATAGCTTCATTTAACATTTCACAATAAAGCTCAAAACCAATACTCACCATTTTTCCGTGCTGTTGAGAGCCTAATAAATTCCCAATTCCTCTGATTTCCATGTCCCGTAAAGCAATTTGATAACCCGAACCCAAATGACTATATCGTGAAATCGCTTCTAATCGAGCTTTAGCTTGTTCATTTAATTTCTCGTTTGGAGCATGTAGCAAAAGTGCATAACCAGGCCTAGACGGATCATTTGAGCGACCAACTCGACCTTTTAATTGATACAACTGAGAAAGCCCCAATCTATCAGCATTTTCAATAATCATAGTATTGGCATTCGGTATATCAAGCCCATTTTCAATGATTGAAGTTGCCAGTAAAACATCAAAGTCATGATTATGAAAAGCCGCCATCGATTCGGAAATATCTTTTTCATTCATTCGTCCGTGTGCAATCCTGAAAGAAGCCTCGGGTACTAATTTCATTAATTCAATTGCTTTATTTTCAATGGTCTCAATGCGATTATGCAAATAAAAAACTTGCCCGCCTCTTTCAATTTCACGGATAATAGCGACTCTCACCAATTGTAAATTATTCGGTGCAATTTGTGTTTTAATCGGAACTCGTCCTGGTGGAGCGGTGCTAATTAAAGACATTTCTCGAATGCCACTTAAAGCCATATGCATTGTCCGAGGAATTGGCGTGGCTGAGACCGTTAAAACTGAAACACTGGCTTTGAGAGCTTTTAATTTTTCTTTATGTGTAACCCCGAATTTCTGCTCCTCATCAATGACAATCAAAGCTAAATCTTTAAAGCTCAAACCTTTTCCCAAAATAGCATGCGTTCCAATTACCAAATCAACCTGTCCTTCATTAATTTTTTCAAAGACGGCTTTTTTATTTGCCCCGCTTAAAGCCCTTGTTATCAATTCAATTTTGACAGGAAATTGCCCAAATCGCTCACGGAAAGATTTAAAATGTTGTTGTGCCAAAATCGTAGTCGGAGCTAAAACAGCCACTTGCTTGCCAGCCATAATCGCTTTGAAAGCACATCTAATAATAACCTCAGTTTTGCCAAAGCCAACATCCCCGCACAATAAGCGATCCATCACCAAACCAGATTCCATATCATTTTTAATCTCATTAATAGCCTTCAATTGGTCTGGTGTTTCACGATAAGGAAAATTATCTTCTAATTCTTGTTGCCAAGGCGTATCCGCTCCAAAATTTATTCCACCTTCCAATGAGCGTTTTGCATATAATTCCAAAAGTTCTTCCGCAATTTCTTCAACTGCCGCTCGAGCTTGCTTTTTGGCTTTTTCCCAATCATGCCCGCCCAGCCTTGATACTTTGACACTTTGCCCATCAGCATTTCCTTTGTATAAAGTTAGCAAATTCATCTGCTCCACTGGCACATTTAACAAGTCTCCATGAGCATATTCAATGGTTATATATTCTTTTTTTTGCTTGTCTAATTCAATGAGTTTGAGCTTTGAAAATTTACCAATTCCATGCTTTAAATGCACCAAAAAATCACCCTCTCTAATTGAATCTAAGTCAAGAGGAATAAAGTCTTCGGGTTTGCTTTGATGTTTTTTGCTTGCTCCCAGAACGGCTTTTTTATTAAATAATTCATAATCAGTAAAAATTATTTTATTTTCAGTAGCAAAACCTTTGTCTAAACCGATTGGTTCAATGAATTGACAATTCGTTAAGTTTTCTAAATTTTGGCTTAAGTTTTTTTGTCCTTCGATTGAAGTTGAAAAATAAATTTGCCTTTGAGAGCTTAAATTTTCTAAAACATATTTATTAATTTCTTCTAAATTGGCTCTGAATTGGGGAATTAATTCGGTTTTAAAATCCAAAAAATTATCTTCTGAGCTTTCAGACAAATGTAATTCTAATTTATTGGGGTAATTTTCAAGACTCAACTTGACTTTAAGCGGTAATTCAATGAACTGAGTTAATAATTCTTTTTGGGAAGCGGGCAAAGCTTTTCTTTCAAGTTTATGTTCTAATTCTTGTAAATTTCTTTGGTAAAACTGCTCTAATTGGGCATAAATTGAGAGAGGTTCATCTAAAATTAGTAAGCCATTTTGCGGGAAATAATCAAGCGGCAAAAAATAATTATTCTCTTGAATCCAAGGTAAAAATCGTTGAAATTGTTTTTCAAAACTTTCTAAATCCGCCAACCAAAAATACTTTTGAGCTTCATCTAATTCATTAGCAAAAGTTCTTAATTTGTTTTTTAATTCGTCAAGATTATCATTAGAAGCCAAATTTAAAGGCAAAAGCCCACAAATATTATATTCAGTAATTTCACGGGAATTAATGGATCTTTGCGTCCAAGGCTCAAAAAACTTTAGATTTTCAATTTCATCATCAAAAAAAGTCAGTCTAATTGGCAAATCATTAATTTGATTAATCGGGAAAATATCAAAGATTTCGCCTCTGACAGCAAATTGTCCAATTTCTAAAACAGTATCTGTCCGTGAATAACCAAGCTCAATAAGGTTTTTAGCCAAATCAATTGAATTTACTTTTTGCTTTTGTTTAATTAAAACTTGATTGTTTTTAAATTGTTTTGGATTACAAACCGACAGACTTAAAGCTTTGGGCGAGCATAAAGTTAAATTAGTTTTATTGTTAATAGTATTATTTGACCATTGTGAAAAAGCTTGTGAAATTTGAGCAAAATAACTTTCACTTTCACTTAAGCCTTCTAGTGGGGAAACTTGACTTTGCGGAAATATATTAATATCAAAATTACTTAGCCTTTTAATTTGATTGGAAAACTTATGAAAATTACTATAATTAGAGCTAATGAAACAGATTGGCTGAGAGAGCTGATTATTTAAAGCACTAATAAAACTGGCTTGGCTGGCTTGCGTAAAACCACAAACTTGAATAGACTTTTGAGACTTTATTTTATTTAGAAGAATTTGAAATTTGTCTTCTGATGACCAAAGTGAAAGATTTGTATTTTGCATTTAATTATTATAATAAAACTTTATGGCATAGTCTAATAATAAAATCTTAATTTGAGGTCATTACTATAAAAATCAAAGATTAACTCTAAAATCTAGTAAATAAAAATGACTACTTCAATACCAAATCCAACTTTAACTTCACCAGTACAAACAGCTAATCCAAGTAAGGTAAATAAAAAAACAGAAAAACCAATAGCTCCTACTACTTCAAAGCAAACTAGTTTATTAGCTGATTCTACTTCTATTAATCAATACTTTACTTTGGGTGAAGTGAAAACAGAAACAACAGAAAAAAATAATCCTTTCCAAAAATTTTCTGTTGAAGTAAAAGATCATCCTAAATATAAATCAATGACTTTTCATCTTGACACAGCCACACAATCACTATCTCAAAAAGAAATGCAAACAATTGCTATGAATATAATCAGGTCAAAGGATTATGAAGGTGCTTATGGAAATGAGCTATTTAATAAAAGACAAAACTTATTATTTCAAGGTTTAAATGGCATTACTGCTCCTGATATTAGTCAAACTGATGCTCAACTAAAAGAACTTCAAGAGAAAGGGGTTCGTCAAATAATCCTAAAGGACAAAAAAGCAGAAAATACGATTTTATTTGAAGAAATAGTTATTCCTAATACAGACAAAGTAGCCAAGCAAGAATTAGGAACTGAAATAGTAAAGCTGAGAGAAGCTCTAGCCAAAGAAAGTGGAAACACAAATTTTCTATTAATAGATGAAATGCTTAAAAAAGTCAATGAAGGTGATTATGAAGTAATATTTAAATCAAGTGAAAATAAGTTTAAGATAGTCATCGAAAGCCCTTCAGGCAATAGCTTGGAAATTCCTTTGTACCCTGATGCTTTTAATAAAATAGCAGAAAAACTGTCTAATAACTCTGTCATCAAGCAAATGAAAGAAATACCTATTGAAGAGCTTGGAAATTAAATGATAATTAATTATTTAAAGTACAATACCTAACATTT
>CANLFK010000173.1 GCA_947489925.1 Candidatus Caenarcanales bacterium | reverse complement strand
AGCCCACTTTCAGGGGGTTGGGGGTGAAAAGACAAAATTCTTTAGCGAGAGACTTGCAATTGTGATTGCTTTAAAGTTTCGCTTCAATCAGCATTTTCAGATTTTCTTTTCATCGAACTCACATTAATTTAATTAAATGGTATTGAAATTAAAATTCCCTAAAGTCTTATTGAGGATTACGAATAATATTTTTTTCATATTTACATATTAACAGCTATTCTAATTATCACTGTTAAACAGAGAAACAGCCTCTTTATTAATATTATTGAGTTTTGGTAAAAGTCCACTTCTAGAGTTTCCAAAGCCCATTGTTTCATTACCTTGTTGCATTAAAGACTGGCGGTGAGACATAAAATCTAAAACTTTGAGAGCATTTTCTTTCGCTTCGGGTGCAAAAATAATACCAATTGAATTAGAACGATCTAAAGCACTAATTGACTGTCTGACTATTGTTCCAAGCAATTCAGGTAAATTAGGAGAAACTAAATCAAATGAAATTTTGCAAATATCCCCAATATTAAAGCTAGCTCCACCTTCAAAACGCAAGCCCAAGCCGCTTTCCGAAATATCAACACAAGTTGCTTTTAAGCGATTACTTGAATTAATAAATGTGCATAAAACTGGCACTAAACAAAAAATTCGTGGATTTTTCCGACCAGAACTGATTTGAAGATATTTAGGTTCTTTGATTTCATAAATTTCGGCATATTCCGAATGTCCAGCCTTGCTAATAACAGAGCTTTCCCAAATATCCATTTCTCCATGTGGGCTTTTCATAAGTTTAATAGAATGCTCTTCTGGAAAATCAATTGAACGAATAATCAAATTCAATTGCCATTCTGGATTTGGTTTGACTGGATTTTTCATGAAAAAACGATTATCTTTTTCACGAATTAAAACTGGAATTTTAACTAAACAGTCATTTAAATAACCAAACTGGGCGATAATCGGTATATCAAGTGGCAAAGAAGAGGCCAAAGACTTATTCATAAAATTCGACCCTAATTAATAACTATAAAAACATTTTCCAATAAATTAATTATTCTGGCTCAATCTTTAGCAATAACCCTTGATTTTTCAGCTTGAATAATTGGCTTACAAATTAAAGACAGTAAGAAATTTATATTTATTCTTGTTTCTATAATATTTCAAGAGAGGCTATAATAGCTGATTAAGAGCAAAATATAGTTAAAAATGCAAACTAATAAATTTATAGCTTCCGCCATTCAACTTTGTGCAACTGCTTATAAAATGACTAATTTGAATTTGGCTGAGCATTTAATTGAACAAGCTATTCAGCAAAAAAAAGAAACTTTCGGTGAAAAAATACCCCATTTAATTTGCTTGCCCGAAGTTTTTAATTTCCGTTCCTCTAATGCTGAAGAAAATAATTTAGCGGCTGAGGAAATACCAAATGGACATACTTTTAATTGGGCTTGTCAATTAGCTTGCAAATTTAAAATTCATTTGATTGTCGGTTCAATTCTCGAAAAAAACGAACAGAAGCCGTTTAATACTTCTTTTGCTCTTGATAATAAAGGGGAATTGCTCGCCAAATATCGTAAAATTAATTTATTTGAATTGAAAAATCCAGATTCTAATTTACCAGACTTATGTGAGCCAAAATACCGTAGCAAAGGCGACCAAATTATAAGTTTTGAAACTCCTTTTGCTAAAATCGGGCTCGGAATTTGTTTTGATTTACGCTTCCCAGAAATCTTTCGTGAATATCGTCGCCAAAATTGTGATTTAATTGTTTTGCCTTCGGCTTTTACTTATAAAACTGGACAAGCCCACTGGGAAATACTATGTAAAGCTCGTGCTATTGAAAATCAATTGTTTTTTATCGCTCCTAATCAGTCTATTAATGCAAATTGTTGGGGACATAGTTTAATTATTAATGCTTGGGGAGAAACCCTAAATGAACTATCAGAAGAGCCACAAGGTTTTATTAATGCTGAAATTGATTTAGATAAAATGCAACAAATTCGTGAATATTTAAAGCTTAAATTCTAATAAAAAACTAAAAGCCCTCTATCTTTATTTCAGGATAAAAGGCTTTTAATTATTTGATTACTTTCAGAGAGAGGAAAAAGTCTATTTGATTTCTACTTTTCCGCCAGCTTCTTCAATTTTCTTTTTCATTTCTTCAGCTTGGTCTTTTGGTAAGCCTTCTTTAATAGCTTTAGGTGCACCATCAACTAAGTCTTTAGCTTCTTTTAAGCCTAAACCAGTAATGTCTTTAACCACTTTAACTACTTGTAATTTGCTTGCACCAGCTTCGGTTAAAACTACATCAAAAGCAGTTTTTTCAGCGGCAGGAGCAGCAGCACCAGCAGCAGGAGCAGCAGCAACAGCCATAGCCGCACTAACTCCAAATTTGTCTTCAATAGCTTTTTTTAATTCAGCGGCTTCTAAAAGGGTTAAAGCTGAAATAGATTCAAGAATAGTTTCGATTTTACTCATTTAAAAAATTGTCCTTAATTATGATTGATTTAGTTTTTTGTATTTATTTTTTTTCAGCAACTTTGACGGATAATTCGCCAAGGCTAGAAATGATTTGATTGATAGATTGAACGAAACCGCTTGGGGCAGAAACGAGCAAGCCAGCAATTTGAGCCAATATAACTTCTCTGGGTGGAAGATTACCGATTGCTTCTATATCTTTGGCTTCGAGGGCTTTTCCATCACCAGCTAAAACACCACCTTTAATGGTAAGTTTCGGCTTAACGGTTTTTTGGAATTCCATGAAGTCTTTGATTAAACCAGCTGCTTCATCATGTCCAAAGACTAAAAAGCTAGGGCCAGTTAAGAATTTAGATACTTCGGCAAATTCACTTTTAGAGAGAGCTATATCAGCAAGTGTATTTTTAACAACAAGTCCTTTGCATTTGCTGTTTTTCTTTAAAGAACGCCTCAGATTGGATATTTCTGAAACGGATACTTGTGAAAAATCAGCTACAAAGGCAATGGACGCATCAGTCGAATATTCCTTAATGCGATCAATTGTTTCTTGCTTTTGTGCTTTGGTAACCAGGGTTTTAGCTCCTTTTTATAAAGGGGAATCAGGAGCTTGACGAAAAGAACCTAAACTAGAAATTAAGCTTTTCAGCACTAGTTGTCTTGGGTCAAGCTGTCTATATAATTTCGCAATAATAAAGCAAAAAGTCAAGCTAAATTCAATATTTAATGTCAGTTTGATGAAGAGCTAGTTTGGAATTTACAGATTTGAATTTTTCTCTTTCTTCATCAGATAAGTTCAAGTCATTAATATAATCTATTAAATTATCAATTTTGGATTTTAATAAATGTTTTTGATTGTCAGGTGCTTCGTTGAAAGATTGTAAATAAAATTCAAGAGCTTTGTGAAAACTATCATAATTATTATTCACTTTCGCTAAAGTCTCAAAAGTATGAGCAATTATTTTTTTACTTTTATAGTCTGGTTCATGGTTTGAAAGCATTTTATAATGAAATTTTAAGGCTTCTTTGTAATAAAAAATCTTGTCTTCTATTATCTGCTGAAATGAAGCCATGTCATAATAAATAAAACCTATACTTTGGCAAACAAATTTATAATAATGAACTTGTTTTTGTTTATCATAAAACTTTAAAGCCTTCTCAAAGCTACTCAAAGCCAAATGCAATTCTGAGATAGTATGAGTATTATTAGCAATATTATGATGAATTAAACCTAATAAACTATACCAAAAACCACGGTCTTCAATATTATGACAAAGTTCAATAGCTTGCTTGCACAAAGGAATTAATGTATCTTGACAATATTTCCACAACCCTAATTCCTGAAAAATTAAATGTAAAAATAAAATGCAATTACGATTTTTTTTAAAGCTTTGTTTTTGTAAAATTAATTCCAAAGAAATAAAACTCTGTTCTAGCTGGCTAATCCAGACTATGTCTTCTTTCCATAATGAATTACTTTCTAGTCTTTTGAGTAATAAAGTATTAATTTCATTTTCTAAAATATTATTATTGGTATCAATAAGTAAATTACTTTTAATAAAATACTTAATATATTCAGGCAAATAATAAATTAAATTATCGTCTTCTGGACTTTGCTTTGGGTGAATTTGTAAACCTAAAAAACAAATTAAATATTGTAAAATATCTTTT
>CANLFK010000172.1 GCA_947489925.1 Candidatus Caenarcanales bacterium | reverse complement strand
TTTTGCATTGCACAATCTAATTGCTTCTTCTTTAAATTCTTTTTCGTATTTAGACATAAATTGAACTCCTTTTAATTATTGACTTGTTCTTCGTTCAATTTGTCCCCTTTTTCGGATCAACTTCATTTTGATTGTTTTTAATGTTGAAGCAGAAACCTCTTTAAAAGTTGAACCAACCGCATTATTTTCAATCGTTGGAATCATGTTTTTTATTGAATAGTAAATGAATTCTGTCGGATAACCATTATTAGGCACAAACGATTTAAAACCTTGATTAGTTGTTACTATTTCTCTTGATATAGCTAAATAACCAACGGGCGCACGCGAACTCAATAATACCGTTCCTTTTGGCATGATATTTAAAGATGCGGCTTTTATTCCTTTGTCACTAACATCTAATTCACCTTTACTGATAAATTTATTGCCAACATTCAAAGACAAATCTTTTGGTGTAATCCAAGCAGTGCCATTTTTAGAAAAATAATCATCAATTTCACGAGCTGGTGTACTGCCTCCAATTATTTCACCTAAACTTAGTAATGTCCCAACTTCCCACCCATCAGGAATTTCTCTTTTCAGCCCATCATTCCAAACCATTTTACCGCCACTGGTTTTATAGGGCTTGCCGTCTTTATCAGGAAAATCAAACTGCACAAACCAATAGTCATAAAGCGTTTTTGCCATTGCTTCTAACTCGGCATTAATTTTGTTGTTAAGTTCTATTTTTGAATCTAAGGCTTCCAATATCTTTAATAAATTAAGTTTTTCTTCATTAAAAGGGATGACGGGGAACTCTCGCAAAGTACCTAAAGGTAAAAACTTTTGAACCGCACCATTGAGAAATCGATTTATATGACTCTTTGCGGCAGGACTTCGTAAATAGTAATAAAGCCACTTTGCTTGATTTTCATCTTTACATGAAAACACCCCCATATTTTTAATGGCGTACGGTATTTCCTCATTTTTTTCCAAATATACTTCACCAACAGACCCAATCATACTGAACAAAATATCCCATTGAGATACACAGCTTCGCTTTTGAATTGAATCATAATCTTCGTCAGAAATTAAATATGCTGTTGAAGAATTAAGCATTCCACCTGAAATGTGTTTCGATGTAATAAGTTGTTTGCCTTGTTGCACTGGTTTTGGCGAATCATGAGTTCCATCAAAAACAGATTTGCAATAGACGCTAGCGGCAATTAGTTCACTCATACTTCAAACCCGCCAATTGCTATCTTTACCTGCAATCCCTTGCCTGTCAATCTGTATTTTTGAGTTGGGCTATTAGGTTTATCTGGCTGAGTCATTTCAACTAGTCCATCTTCCAAGCAAGGGTTTAAATATTTTTCCTGAAAGTTTTTTTTATCCTTTAACTGCAAGGCATATTGGATTTCCGCTCTTGTCATTTCATCCTTGAGGTTTTTTAAAAGCTTTTTTACTTGAGGGGTTACTTGTACGGTAGCTTGATCGGTTACTTGATCTACATGATCGGTATTTTCTTTCAACTGTTGCAAATAATCAGTAATTGCTAGCTGGATTTTATCTATATCGTTGTTATTGACTCCTATGATAAAGCCATCATTATCGATACCAATAAAAATATCTCCACCTGTTCTTGAATTTAGAAAAGAAATGACAGTTTTCTCTAATTCTAATTTTTCATTGAATTCTCGCTTAAATTCAGTATTGTTATTTTCTATCATTTGTTCATAATATATATCAATAAACCTCATCATGGCATCCAATATCGACCAAAACAATCGTTTCATCTTGAATCAAAAATATGCAAATAATCCGATATTCATAAGTCAAACTACATGAATAAAACTCGCTAAACTCACCTTTTAATTTATGTGTTTTCAATGACGCATCAAACGGATTAGTTTTTAACTTATTCAGAACTTCACCATATTTACTCAATAAATCAGTATGTTTTCTGAAAAACTTTCTTTCCTTTCGTTGAAAATTTTCATTTTTAATGAGTTTCATTTTTCAAACTTTCAATATACAAATCAATATTATCTATTTCACTAAAGCTGGAAAAATCACCCTGCTTTATTTTTTGTAAAGTATTTAAACATAATTCTCTATCAATTTTCACTTCTTCATAATTATTTTTTTTCAAATTATTTTCAATTGGTTGCAAGATAATCATCACTTCTAAATTAGTATTTGTAAATTCAACAGGAAGACTAAGCCTTAAAATCCCATCTTCTCCAACTGAGGAATTGATTTTTATACTTTTCATCTTTATATCCTTTTATAGCTGAACTTTGATCTAGTGTTGATTATAAGATTTTCTTTTGACTTATTGTAAGAATTTACTTTCTTCATTCATACTTCAAACCTGCCAACTGCTTTTTAATCTCAATTTCCAAATCGCTCGATTCAGCAAACAGTTTATCCAGATTAGTTTTAAACCCCGTCATTTTAGCTTCAAATTCAGCAGGTGAAATGTCGGTATATTCAATTTTTACATCAAAATACTGTCCCGCACTAAACGAATAATTTTTAGTTTTGATGTCCTCGTAAGATACAATCACTGTAAAATCTTCAACGGCTTCATGTTTATTGAAAGTATCGATAATTGTCTGTTCTTCTTCGAGTGAAAGGACGGTTTTTTGATTTTTACCTTCTTTAACTTTTGTTCCTAATTTTGACGCATCCATTAAAACGATGTCGCCTTTGGTATTGGTTTTATCAATAAACAAAATGGAAACATTTGTGCCAGTGGTTGCAAAAATATTGCTCGGCATAGACACTACACCACGAAGCATTTTTGATTCAACTAAGCGTTCACGAATTTTCTTTTCAATGCCACTTTGAGCCGTTATAAAACCAGTTGGAACAACAATGGCCGCTCTTCCTTTAGGCGTTAGTGAAAACATGATGTGTTGAATAAAGAGTAAATAAATCGACATTTTATCTTTGTCTTTATTTGGTACATTCGGAACACCAGCAAAGAAACGCTCATTATTTTGTTTTGTATCTAAATCAGCAACATAATCAGAAAAATCCAGCTTGAATGGGGGATTAGAAACGATATAATCAAAAGTCATCAAGTTATTAGAAACTTTGTGATAAGGAGAGAGAAGTGTATTTCCTTGAATAATGTTTTGAATAGAATGAACCAGATTATTTAAAATCAAATTTAATCTAAGCATACTACTAGATTTTTGTGAAATATCTTGTGAATAAATAGTACAACGGTCTTCCCCTATAATATGAGCTAAATTCATTAGTAGCGTACCAGAACCAGCCGAAGGATCATAACAAGTTACATTATTTACAGGTTTATCAACTAGAATTGAAGCCATTATTTTTGCTACTGCATGAGGAGTATAATATTCAGCATATTTCCCCCCTCCATCTTTGTTATAGTCTTTGATTAGATACTCAAAAATAGTTGAGAAAAAATCAAACTTTTGACTAAAAATTTTCTCAAAACTAAAATTTACTAATTTGTCAATTAAGGCACGGCAGAAATTATCTCTCTGAGAGCTATCAGTAATATAATTGCTTAATTCATCAAATAAAGTTATTTTTGATCCAGTACCAGTTTTTACAGAAAAAATTTCATTATTAAAAATTGCGATATCACGAAAAGTATCATCAAAAAACTTAGCAAACTCTTCTTTGTTTTGATTATTCCACAAATGAGATAAATAATGCTCTCTTTTGAGTTTTGCACTGTCTGGATTTAATCGTAAAAGTAACATTTCATATTCTGAATCATTATATTTTGCAATTTCTTTTTCCCAGTTCTCAGCATTTTTGAGTTTGCTATCTAATTCTTTCACTTCATAGCCAAACTTATCATTCATAAATTTGTATAAAAACACTTGCGTAATTATTTTGAATTCATTTCCATCATTTCCAAGTCCAAAGGAAGCACAAACCCCTTTCAAATTATCAATAAGTTCTTTTGTTTGTGAAGTAAAATCTTGTGTAATCATGCGGCTATTATTCCTTTATACTCATAAACATATTCTTGAACTAATAGATTATTAATATATTTTGCTGATTCTGGATCTAATTTGATTTTTGTTTGATCGAAGCTCTTAATAACCGTAGGCATTAATAATTGTTCAAAATAATTTTCATTTTCTAATAATTTCATATTAATTAAAACTTTATCATCAGTTTGTTTTTTGATGTTTAATAAA
>CANLFK010000171.1 GCA_947489925.1 Candidatus Caenarcanales bacterium | reverse complement strand
GTAAAAGCAAATCAGTTTGCGGCTGCTTAAAATCTTTATCGATAAAAATATAGCAATCCCAATTTAGGAAAAAAGAATTTAGTTTATAATTGCCAATTTCCTTGAATCTGGGATTGTTATACAAGTGTTTTTCTATGCAAGTTTCTCAAATAGTTTTTCACGGATATAAGTAATATCTCCAGCACCTAAAATTAAAATTAAATCATTGGGCTTGGCTGCTTCAATTAAGGGTTCAATTAAATTTTCGGCTTTGCCTAATATATGAGTTTTATTATTATGCTTAATTTGTTTAAATAAGTTTTCGGTATTAATTCCGTCAATTGGTTTGCCCCGTGCGACATATAAATCCGCTAAAAATAATTCGTCAGCTTCTTCAAAACAAGTACAAAATTCTTGCCATAAATCACGCAAACGAGTTGGTAAATGCGGCTGAAAACAAACTATTAATTTGCCTTTGTCTCCCAAAAACTCTTTCCCAGCCTGAATTGCGGCTTTGACTTCGGTCGGGTGGTGGGCATAATCATCAATGACAGTTATATTATTTTCTGTTGTGCCAATTATTTCAAATCGTCTATAAATACCGGGAAAATCTTTTAATAAGTTAATCGCTTGTTCAAAAAAGGTTTTAGCGTTTTCATTTACCATTTCAGCGGTATAATTATCTTTAGAGTATTCAGAATTTTTCTTTGGTGAAGTAGTCATTTTGCCAGCTGGACTCTCAGCCTCAGAGATGTCTGTCCTGCCTCTAGAGAAGAGAGATTCTTCTTTTTCAAAAGCTGTTAAAAGCCAAATTTTTCGCTTGCTTTCCCAATCTAATCTAACCGAAGCTTTATGATCGTTTGATTCTAATTGAATGCGGTTTTTTGTTCTTTTTATAATACTTAAAGTTGGAATTAAATCTCCTAAAATTGATAAAACTTCTGGGTGATATTTTTCTAATTTTGCTAAACCAAAGCCATCTCCTTTACCAGTACCAGCTTCGCCCCAAACCAAGTCAATATTTCCAATTTCTGGATGATATAAAGCGGCAACTGCTTCACCAGTCCTAACTTTTAATAAATACTCAATTGCTTCTTTGGGTTTGCCTTTGAATTGATTATAAATTAAACCAAAACTTCCTACATGTAAATACTCAACTATGCTTAAAGCACCCAGAGCGTTTAAATAATTATGTTCTCCCTTAATTTTATCAAGAAGTACGCTAGCATTCATTGGAAACCGAGTATCTGCTGGAGTAAGCCAACACCAATCAATATCCCATATATTTGCTTCGTCAGGAGTGGGATCAAACAGAAAAGTTGTTGGACGAACTGCTATGTCTTGGTCTGGGTATTTTTTTACATCATAGTCATTCGCAAGAGCGTAACAGAGATTAGCAAAACAGCCAGTTCTATGAAACAGCTCAAGATTCCCTATTTTAATTAAGGGCTTTGACTCTACAAAGTATTTACTGACAGCTAAAGAACAAATAAAGTTTTCACATTTATCCGCAAATTCCTTAAACTTTTTAATTTGTTCATCAAAAGAATTATTATAATTTTCCAAATGGTCTGGCTCAAGCGAAGTTACAACACCAATATAAGGTTTACTTTTTAAAAAACTTTGATCGCTTTCATCACCTTCAAATACAAAAATTTCCCGCTGATCGCTCCAACCATAAGAACCCAAACCTTTTAGAACGCCACCAAGTACCCAACAAGGCTTTAAACCAGCTTTTTCCAAAATCCAAACTAACATAGCGGTTGTTGTCGTTTTGCCGTGAGTGCCAGCAATGACAATTTGTTTTTCAAAATTATTAGCTATTTTTTCCAGCAAGTCGGAGCGATGCCAAAATTGTACGCCTTTTTCTTTTAAATAAATTACTTCGGGATTATTATCTGGAATAGCTGTACTGTAAACGCAAATATCAGGTAATTCACGCTCAGCAAGTTCTTCAGCGGAATGTGGTGTCCAAATATCAGCTCCCAAAGCTCTAAGTTCATCTTGGTTTTTGTTCTGCGTGCTATCTGAGCCAGTAACTTTAATACCTTCTTTTAAGCAAATGCCAGCTAATGGGTTCATACCCGCTCCGCCAATGCCAATGAAATGTATTTTGCTTGGTAAATTTAATTTGTTTTTCATTTTATTTTGCAAACTCCTTTAGAAATGTTTTTAAATTGTTTAATTCTGGTATATCATTCTGCTTTAAATTCAAATAGTCTTTTTGAGCCGCACTTCCTGCATTATAAACAAAATCTTTTTCTTGACTACAACAAAATAAAGCTAATTGTAAAAGTAATTTTTTCTTACTCAAATGTTTTTTTATTTTATTATCTTTTTGAATACAAGCAAAAAAGCTTTCTACACATTCACTTAGAGGCTCTTTAATGAAAAGTTTTAAACATAAATCTTCAAGAGAACCTGATTCTCCTTCACTTGGTAAAACATAAATTCCTATTTTAGTTTCACCGTCTTCAAATTGACTTAACTTATTTGGAACAATTATATTAAATGCTTTTAGCTTACTTTCAGGAAGCCACTCTTTAAGCTGTTTCTGTAAGCTTTTTAGATGATCAATTGGCTTTTTATTTTCAGCATCCCTAATAAAAGCTAAAGTATCTCCTTTTTGTAAATTCTTTACTAATTCTTTTAGCTTTTTTTCAAATTCTCCTTCTCCACCCAATGACTCAAATTTAAAGTTTGTATAGTCAATTTTCATGCTTTTAAATAATGCTCTCACAAAATTAGCATCATCATTTGGATTACCTTCAATAGCTATAAATTTTTTTGCCATTTTTGCTTACCTTGGGTCTAAGTTCATTTCCTCGACAGCCGTTTCCAAGTCTTCATAGTTATATTTAGTTTCTATAATTTCATCATCATATTTTTCCAATCGAAATAATCTAATATCTTTTTCGTTTTTTTCTTTTGCTACTTGTGTAAAAGCCCTTACAGTATCAATCGAGTGAGTAGTTACAAATATTTGTATATTTTTATTTTCTTCTTTTTTTGCAATCTCAAATAACCAATCCCACAGCTTTTTTTGAGCGGTATAATGTAATCCGTTTTCTATTTCATCTATCAAGAAAATACTTTTAGAAAACTTTTTCTGTTGTTCATCTAATAAATAGCAAGAATAAATAAATGCTTTAATTGCTCCATCTCCCAAAGACTCCATTTTTAGAAGATTTTTAAAAGACTTTTGTTTAATATAAAAACCAACACCCGAAAATTCTATATCTTCAATTGTATTATCAATAATTTTAATTAGTTTAATTAGTTCTGCTTTATTACCTGAAATTGTAATTTTATTATATAGTCTTATTAGGTCTGGAGAACCAAGATCAGAAGCTTTGTCTGCATTAATCATCTCAGAATAAGATTCTGTTTGAATATAAGGAAAAGATTTTAAAGTTGCTACTAAATGGATTGTATTTCCTTCTTTTTGAGTATATATCTGAAAAACATTTGGTTCAGTATCAATTCCCATACTTATTCCCTCAAATGTTTGACTACTTGCCTGAAAAAGTTCCTTAACACAAATAGCTTCAATAACTATTTTGTGATTTTCATTGTCAAAGGTATAATCAATCGAGGTTTCTTCGCTTTTGTCTGAATTATAAAAAATAGTTTTAATCAAATCTTTCAAAGCATCTTTATAAAGTTCCTCTGTTTTTCCTTCATATTTTTTAGCACCACGAATTATATTATAAGGATTAAATCCAGTAGGTTTAGAGGCAATATACAAAGCTTCCAGCACACTAGTTTTACAGCTATTATTTTTACCGACAAATAAATTTACTTTGCCAAAATCATTAATAGTTAAATTCTCAATTCCTCTAAAATTTTGAATAGTAATATTTTTGAACATTATTTGGCTCTTACGGATTAAGACCTTATAATACTTGAATATTTTCTTTTAAGCAAATGCCAGCTAATGGGTTCATGCCCACCCCGCCAATCCCAATAAAATGTATTTTGCTTGGTAAATTAAGTTTATTTTTCATTTTGGACTTATTTTAAATCAATTTCCAGATGTTAGCAAAGGCTCATACATCATAACGGCATGATTTTCACAGATAAGTACCTAGACAAAAGAAATATGGTGTTTTGTGTTGATGGAATTTAATATTTCATTGAGTGCCTGCTTAAGTGAGTTAAAATTAATATATGCAGAAAACGGAATCCATAAATACTTGATAAACC
>CANLFK010000170.1 GCA_947489925.1 Candidatus Caenarcanales bacterium | reverse complement strand
ATAAACAATGATAAAGATTATAATTCTCAAAAACTAATACCAGTAGACCGAACAAAAGAAGTAACTAAATTTAGAGCTACTATAGAAAATAGAGTTAGAGAAAATGGAAAAATGGTAGATTTTGCAATAAATTTTATGTATGAAAAATACAATCAATTAGCACAGTTTAATCCTCCAACAGACGGACAGCACAAATTATTAATAGCTGTAGATAATTTCTTGAAGAAAGTAGACACTAATAGAATTCATGATCGGTATGATATTGATAATCTAGAAAATTATACTAATATAGATTTTTCGGAATTTAATGAACATATTTATGATAATGAGTTTACAAATAATGCAAAAAAGCTGTTTATTGAAATAAAGAATTTACTAGGAATTGATTTAGAGAATACCTATAAAACAAAAACAAATTTAAATAAACTTTTAGAATTAAAGTCGTCTTTAGATTCAAGCTTGGAGCATACAAAACTTATTTTAAAACTACAAATTAATTTCGAAGGAGTAGATATATCACAAATACAAAAAGAACTTTCAAGATTACTAATACAAATCGACATTATAGCAAAAGCACCAAATACAGAAACAATAGTAGACGATACAGATAAATTAATATCAGAGATAAATAATTGCTTGCTTGACTTTAATAAAATTGTAAAAAATAAAAGTTTAAAAATTTCATTTGATAATACATTAGAACAATTAATAATAGAAAAGAAAAGTATAATCGAGCAATTAAAAGAAGCTCACCCAGACAAGCATTTAAACTTAAGCGAAGAAGGACAAGACGACTTATTAGAAAGAACGAAACAATTAATCGATGAACTCTCAAAAATAAAAGATAGAATTAATGAGTTTAAAAAACTAGAGTCTTTATTAGATTAGCCCTCAAAAAGCCTAGAGATCAATGTCTGACATAATAATAAAGTTAAAAAAATTTCTCAAACAAACAAAAATATTCAGGGACAGGGTCGTAAAATTATCTGCTTTTAATTTAACTCACTTCAAACAAATTAAATCTCTTTCATTGATTTCATTAGAAGAAGCCATTTCAAAAAAAAAGCTGAACTACTTCCGATAAATTCATTTTTGCTTCTGGGATTGTATCACCTTAGCTGGCTATATCAAGTTCTGGACAGAATGAAATATAACCATTTTGTTCTTGCTGAATTATTGCTGTAAAATTTTTGAGTTTCATTGTTCTTTTCAAACCAAAGCTTCTTCACGGTTAAGATTAGAATTTAAATGATTTTCTGTTTTTGAATGATCTGAATTTACTTTATTTTCAATTGAAAGAGAATTGTTTTTGAGTGAACGAAAGCCAATAAAAGCAATATAAGCAAAAGAAATTACACCATTAATAATTAAGCTCAAAGCCAAGGAATGAGTTAATTTTTGATCGATAAAACCAATTAAAAGCTGAGTAACAGCTCCGCCAATAATAGCGGTACATAAAATACCAGCTACGGTTGATTCTTTGCTTTTATCGAATGAATTAACCGCCAAAGAAAATATACTTGGAAACATAATTGAAGTGAAAAAGCCAATACCAATAAAAGCAGCTGAAGAAATATTGCCAGACGGAATTAAACAAGCAAAAACTAATAAACCTAAACAAGCACTAGAATAAACAATTAAAGCTTTAGGAGTATCTAAAACCTTAAGCACAAAACCACCCGTAAACCTGCCAACTGATTGTAAAGCCCAATACAAAGAGACAATTATACCCGCAGTAGTTACGGTAAATTTATGTTGATCAACCAAGAAAGTTGAAATCCAATTTGCAATACCGACTTCAATACCAACATAAATAAAAATTCCAAAAGCAAATAAAAGCATTAACGGATTACGAGCCAAGCTAAGATAATCTGAGAGAGAGGGTTTTTTTACTTCTTCGCCTTTTACTTGTGCGGCAGAACTATTATTTGAAGGTATAAAAGTAAAAACAGCAAAAACACATAAAGCCAAGCCCAAGAAAGCCGCCACAAAATAAACAGCACTCCAATCCCAGCCTAATTTATCTTTTAGTAAAGC
The DNA here is from genome assembly GCA_947489925.1 of Candidatus Caenarcanales bacterium. Classification (GTDB taxonomy): domain Bacteria; phylum Cyanobacteriota; class Vampirovibrionia; order Caenarcaniphilales; family Caenarcanaceae; genus JAAFJH01. The sequence continues at coordinate 2,149 of CANLFK010000170.1, read as the reverse complement.
TATTAACCAAGGTCCACTAAAACCACCAATTCCACAAAAAACCTGAGACATTGTTAAATTACTTGAATATTTAGCTGGATCTTCATCAACTTCTTTGACTAATAAATTACCAACAATTTGCAAAGCGGTTACGCCAATTCCAATGGTAAATAATGAAAATAAACCCATTAAAAAACTAGGAAAAAAAGCAAAAGCCAAAGAGCCAATCGCCATTAAAGCACTACCATAAATAAAAGCTGTTTTGCTACCAACTTTGTCAATTAAAATTCCTTGAGGCAGTGAAGTTAAGCCATATGCCAAGAAAAAAGCAAAACCTAAAAACCTAATCGTTGAATCATCTAAATTAAAATCAGCTTTCCAAAAAGGAAATAAAGCACCAGGTATATTTGTAATTAGGGCAAAAGTAAAATAATTCAGTAGCAAAAGAATTAATAGTTGAAGCCTTTGTTTATTATTCATTTAATTGTCCCCATTGTCATGATGTATGAAAGCCACCGCCCCATAAATTGAAACATTATCAAAGTTTATTATAATATGCCCATCTTTACAAGCGAAGCCATTTTTTTACAATAAATTTTTTTGTTAATGATAATACCTGTTTCAATCTCAGTGCCAACTTTTTAGGTATATGAAAATTTTATACCCTTTAGTGTTTTCAAACTATCCATTCAGTTCATTTTTGCAAATAGTCTAAATAAAATGTTTAAGAGGGGTTTTTAAGTTGTTTGCGTATGTTTTTTGTATTTTTTATCTGGGTCAAAACTCACATTAACTAATAGCCCTTAAAGTGCTAGTAAAATCATTTGGCAAATCTGTTTCAAAGTGCATAATTTGTTGGCTGATTGGATGAATAAACTGAATTTCTTTGGCGTGCAAGCATTGCCTTTTAATTAAATGAGTTAATGATCTTTTACCGCCATAAACTGGATCTCCCAAAATTGGATAATTTATATATTCAAAGTGAACTCTTATTTGATGAGTGCGACCAGTGGCTAAGCTAACTTTTACTAAAGAGTATTTATCAAAGTTTTCAATTATTTCCCAATGAGTAAGAGCCAAGCGAGATTTTTTCTGGTCGTCAAAAATTACTGCCATTCTTTTACGGTCTTTTGTATGCCTTCCAATGGGAGCTTCAATTTTGCCAGACCAGTCTTTGAGCTTACCAACACAAATTGCCCAATAAATCCTTTTTAAGCTTCTAGTACTTAATTGTTCAGCTAAGCCTAAATGTGCTTCATTAGTTTTGGCAATTAATATTAAACCGCTAGTATTTTTATCAAGCCTATGTACAATACCAGGACGAGGCATTTCAAGAGAATTTAAACTGGAAAGATTATTAATTTGATAACGATATAAAAGAGCATTTACTAAAGTATTATTTCTTATGTCTTGCGTTGGATGAACAGTTAAATCAGCTTGCTTATTGATAACAATTAAAAATTCATCTTCGTAAACTATGTCTAAAGGAATATTTTGTGGCTCAATATCTTGGCTTAAACTTGGTCTTAGCTCAATTTGTCCTTTAATTTGATCGCCATTTTGTAAAATATAACCATTTTTTGTAATTATTTTATCATTGACGCAAATTAAGTTTTTTTCCAAACTCCGTTGAACCAGTGAGCGGGTCTGACTAATTAATTCAGATAAAAATAAATCTAATCTTTTACCTTCAAGTTCAGTATAAATACAATGAATTTGCATGAATTTGCTTTTCATTTATTAATAAATCTAAATTACAATTGTAAACATTATTTAGCCTTAAGGATTATTGTTAATTTTAATTATTTATCTTAAACTTACAAAATAGCAGTTTATATTTACCTATTGTTTCGATGAAGAAATTTATCTTTTTGTTATTTTATACATTGTGTTTTCAGTTGTTTTTGCCGCTTATTTCTAGGGCAAATCAAAATACTATAATTCAAAAAATAATTAAAAATTCTAATAATTGTTCAGCTGATTATATATTTTCAAGTAGTCAAATTAATTCAAGTAATAGTTTTAATATTTACATCAGTGAGCTTAATAAAAATCTTAAAAATTCAAATATTGTCAAAGCAAGTTTGGCTAAAGATTTAAATTTAATTCCAGTTAATAGCTGTATTTTACGGGGAAATAGAAATTTTACTTCAAGGGAAGCTCAAAAATT
>CANLFK010000169.1 GCA_947489925.1 Candidatus Caenarcanales bacterium | reverse complement strand
ATATAACATTGGTCAATCCAGTGAATAAATTAGAAATACAGAGCAAAGCTTTAGCTGATACTGGTGCTTTACATTTATGTTTGCCAAAGCATTTGGTAATTCAATTAGGATTAGAAGAATTAGAAAAAAGAGAAGTAATTTTGGCAGATGGTAGCAGGCAAAGTGTTGCTTATGTTGGTCCAGTCAAGCTTACTTTTGAAAATCGGAGCTGTTATATTGGGGCATTGGTTTTAGGTGATGAAATATTATTAGGAGCAATTCCAATGGAAGATTTGGATTTAGTTTTACAACCAGCTTTACGCAAAATAATTGTTAATCCAGAAAATCCTAATATTGCAGTGTCTCTAGTAAAATAAATTGATTTACATAAAAAAATACTATTGCCTATCTTCTCTGAAATCTGAAATAATAATCAAACCCTGAGTTTTAAATTAAGAAAATCACAATAATATAAAAATGAAATTACTTTTAGTATCAACTTATAAAAGAATATGTGGTATTGCAGACTATACAGAAAACCTAAGATTGGCTCTTTTAGAAAATAATATTGAAACAGTTGATGTATTTTCAATAGATGTAGATCTGTTAAAAAAATCTTCTCTCAAAGAAGCTCTTCATTATTTTTCAAGCTTGTATAAACAATGTGAACAATATGATTATGTCCATATTCAACATGAAACAAGTTTCTTTGCTTATAAATCAACAGTTGAAAGCTCTCTTGAAGTTTTTAGTACAATCTTAAATAATTTAAATAATGTAGTAAATTTAAAGAAAATTATTGTAACTTTCCATTCGCCAACTCCCATCACTAAACATATACCTTATATACCTCTTAGTTTAAATCCAATAAATTTATTTAATAAAATAAAGAGGGTCTTTGAATCACCTATTTTAAAAAAGAGTTTATCCATAATTTCACAAAAAGATTCGAAAATATTAATTATTGTTCATAATGAATTTACTAAAACCGAATATTCAAATAATGCACAGATTGACGAATCTCGAATAAAAGTAATTAATTTAGGAATAAGTAAAAAAAACAAACAAAATAACTTTAATAATGATTTAAAAAACAAGCTTAAAAAATTCACTGAAAATAGTAAAATTTTAACTATTCAAGGTTTTATTAATGGTTTCAAAGGACACTTAATAGCTATTAAAGCTTTAACTATGTTACCTGCAGAATACAAGCTATTAATATTAGGTGGTAAACATCCTCAAGACTATCAATCAAAAGAGTTTAATGAAGTTCTTGAATTGATACCAAAGTTAAATCTAAAAGACAGAGTTTATATAACTGATTTATTTGAAGAAAGTGATTTATCAACTTATGAAGATATAACTGATTTATTTTTATTACCTTATTTAAATACTTTTCGTTCTTCGTCAGCGGCAATGGCTTCAGCATTAAACTCAGGTAAATTAATAATAGCTTCATCTATTGATCCCTTTTTAGAAATTAATCAACAATTTCCATGTTTAAAACTTGTAAGCCCCAATTGTCCAGCTGAATTAGCTTTTCGGATAGAACAACTTTTGAGCCCAGAAAATGAATTAGAAAGACAAACTTTACACCAAAACATTGATTTTTTTATTAATGAAAACTCTTATGTAAATATTGCCAAAAAACACATTGAGACATACAGATCGTGAAATTTTATTAAGGAAAATCTAACAAAAATAATACTATGTTGAAAAGTGATTTAAAACAACGATTTGAATTAGTCTATAACTTTGTTTTAAAAGAGAAAATTGAAATCTCTAATTTAGAAGAAATAAAAACTTATTTATGTGATGCTTTAGAGAAATCTTGCTTAGAACAAAATACAAAAATTGTTTTGATTTATCTTGTGCTATTAGCTCGTTATCCTTCAGAAGAAGAAATAGAAGATACTACATACACTATAAATAAAATAAAAATAGAAGATTTAATCAATCAAATCATACTTGAAGAAGAGTTTAAAGATATTATTTCTAATTCAAATCAATATCATCTTAAATTAGCTAACTCCGAAACTTTGTATGTTGATGTTACCCACACATCCCAGTACCAAAGTAATACTGGAATTCAAAGAGTAGTTAGATCTTTATGTAGCAGTTTCAAAGAGAATCACAATAATATTCAATTATTTAAAGTCGATAATAATGGTAGACCACAGATACTTTCACCCGAAGATACAGAATACTTTTACTCTTGGAATGATCGACTTAAAGTAAATAAAGTAGAGAAAAATAATGCAAATATTTATTTAAGAATCCAATTTCACAAAATGTTTAATATTATAAAAAATACTATTAAAGTTATTGAATTTGAATATAAGAAATTAAAGTTATTAAGAAGAAAGTTGCAAGATACTTATCAAAAATTCTTCTTAAAAAATAAGTTTGAAAAAAATATAGTAAATGAGATACCTGTTTTTATATACAAAAATCAAGAAATCTTAATTCCCGAACTTGTATGTGAATCTTCAAGGATTGAATTTTATAAAAGTATTAGTTCTCTAGACTTAGAAATTAAATTAAATATGATTGTTTATGATTTAATACCAGTTTATTCACCTAAATATGTTGTTTCAGACTTAGTATCTGCTTTTGTCGAGTATTTAACATTATTACCATATATACAAAAAGTCTCTTGTATTAGTAAACATGTCAAAGAAGAATTAACACATTTTTCTCAACCTTTAAGTCAAAAACCAATTATTGAATACCATTTACTAGGAGATGAAAAAAAGTATAATCAAACTAATAATAGTATAGAAAATAATAATAGTATTGCAAAAATATTATGCGTTTCTACTATTGAACCTAGAAAAAACCAAATAAATGTTTTGAGAGCCGCTAAAATTCTTTGGGAAGAAGGACATATCTTTGAATTACAATTTGTAGGAACAATGGGTTGGAAAAACGAGATTTTCAGAAGAGAATTAGAAACAGCTGAAAGAAAATATAAGGTTAAATATTATAAACATGTTAGTGATGAAGTATTAAATGAAATGTACAAGCAAGCTTTTTTTACTATTTTTGTTTCTCACATTGAAGGATTTGGATTGCCCATTCTTGAATCTTTAAATCATGGCAAACCTTGTATCACAAGCAATAATAGTAGCATGAAAGAAATTGCCGAAATGACAGGTGGCTGTTTATTAGTTGATCCTACTTCTATCGAAGAAATTTCTGAAGCAATGAAAGAGCTACTTAATAATAAAGAAAAATATCAAGAATTGAAAAATCAAGCTGATAATTTAAAATGGCACAGCCGAGACGATTATGCAAAAAGCATTTATAGCTTTATTATGAATGAGAGCTAAAAACTTTGAAATAATGAACTGGCGGAATTCTTTTTATTACACAATTTACGATTTTCTTTTTAAACGCATATAAAAATTTACTCCGATTTTTTCGATGTGATTAATAATGTCTAAATTTTGTAGATAATTATAAATTGAAAGATCAAACTTGTATGGAAGCATTAAATTGTCTAAATCATCACTGATTTTATTTAACAAAAAAATATTCAAATCTTTACCTTTAATTGTTAAATCAATATCTGAACCTTTTTTATAATTACCTTTAGCCCTCGAACCATATAAAATTACTTCCTCGACTTGCTCATAGTATTGGAAAACATTATTAATTTTTTCTAGGGTTTCTTGTTTTAAGCCAAATTTCATTTTTCTAAATTTATAAGTTCATTAAGTTTTGCTTCTAGCGAACAAAAAGCCTTATGGTAAAACATAGAAATATTATAAACAATTTCTTTTGCAATCTCTTCATTATAAGTATGCGAAGTAAGATTTCGGCTACGAATCATGTCCATCCAAATTTCGCCATCAGAGATTATACCTAAATTAAAAGCTTCACGAGTTGCATCTTTTGAGCCAAAAATTTCAGAAGAACCTCTATCTTTAAGAAAATCGCTCAAAGTTTTCCATGCTAATTCATGAGTATATTCAAAAGCTTGGATTAATCCTTGTTCTTCTAATTCATTTAGATTTTCTTTTTGTACAAATTTAGCAAGCTGACTCAAAGCTCTTTGATAGTTTTTAAAACGCTGTTTCCATCTTATATCTTGATTCATAAATTTTTTTATTTTTGTGAAAGGGTAATTAATTTGGCACTAATCAAGAAGTACAAAATCTAATATCTCTTTACTATAATCTTTCCAAGAATGCCATTGAAAGGAATTTATTTCTTCTTTGAGTTGATT
>CANLFK010000168.1 GCA_947489925.1 Candidatus Caenarcanales bacterium | reverse complement strand
GGTAAATAATCAATTGTTTTTTTAATTTCCCCTTGCCTTCTAATCGCTTCTGGGACAGGAGGAAGAGAACTAAAATCTGGTTTATTCAACACTCCCCTAGAGCAATATTTTGTTTTAATGTTTGGAATAATGGTTTTAATGATTTAGAAAATACTTTATTAAATACTTCTTTTATACTCATAATTTATTGTTTTTATAATAAAATCTTAACTTCGGTGAAATCAATAATACTCTGATTACAACAGCTAGTCAATACTCAATTTAAGTACAATTAATGAGCATCCCGCTAAAATTCAAGCTCTCTGAATCACAGATAGACAAAGATTATCTTGAACTTGGATTACACTGATTAAATGATGAACTATGATTTTTATTTTTACGGTTTTACTCTAAAGTACTTAATCATGGTAATCCCTAAATCATTTTAATCACTGTTCAAGACGAGAAAGCTTTAATCTTGGAAAGATAATATTTTAAAGTATCTGCGTGCATCTGGAATTGGGAACTGCTTATCTTTTTGGTTGCATAATTTGCCTTAATAAATTAATTGAATGAATAGTGCTTGTATATTCAGGAAAGTTTCCTTCTTTTTGAAATAAATTTTTGGCTTCTTCGTGATCGTCCATTGAGTCATTGTATTGGTGCAATTTATATTTTGCGTAAGCTCTTAATTTATAAGCTTGAGCCAAGTCTGATTTGCGAGCCAAAGCTTCATCTAAGTCAATTAAGGCATTATGATATTCACCAATTTTCATTTTGGCATTAGCTCTTTGCACAAATAAAATTGGTAAATTATCGTCAATATTAATCGCTTTAGAATAATCTTTAATGGCTGCCAAAAAGTCTCCAGTAAATTCCTTTTCTTGACCTTGTTTTAAATAAAAATTAGCACTGTCTGGGTTTAAATTTAAAGCAGATGCAAAATCTAATTGGGCTAATTTATTCTGGTTTTGAGCTTTCAGAGCTTTCCCTCGGGCAAAATATGCTTTACCGAAATTAGGATTTAACTCAATTGCTTTGCTCAAATCTTCTTCAGCTCCTTTATAATCAAGCAAATTTAATTTGGCTAAACCTCTTTCATAAAAATCAGCTGAAGTTTTAGCTTGTTCAGAGCGAGCTTTATCGAATTCAGCAATAAAAGAATTATCATTATTAGCAGCAAAACAAGAGAGAGCTGAAAAATCAATTAAACTTAAAAGTAAAAGATTTATAAAAATAAAATTAAGTCTTTTCATGTTTTATTTTTGAAATGAAGCGGAAGCATTTTTGACTTTAAAATTAGGATTTTTAGATTTAGACAAAAGAGCAAAAACTATTTTCTGTCTGTCTCTGAGCTTAATTAATTGCTTAGAATTGAGCTGACTTTTTACCAATAACCAAGTTTCAAGCTGATAATTCCTTAAGGTTTGATAATTATTGTCTAATTCTTTATTTCTTTTAATTAAAGCTGACGCTTTTGTATTCTCTTGCAGAGCTTCATCTAAATAATTTCTCATTAAGTTTATAGATTTATCTTGCAATTCTGCAGTTTTATCAGCTCTTTGAGTCAAGATAGTTTCTATTTTGTCTTGTTGTTGATCTGTCAAATCTTCCAATTCAAGCACTGATTTTATTAAAGATTGAATACCAGGCTTATTTTCCAATTTTATGTTTTTGGGCTTTGCAAAAATTAAACCAGAAGTTAAAAAACTAATTAAAAGCAAAAAGACAAATTTATTTTTATTTGAGAAAAAAAACATATATAGAAAAACTTAAAAACAAATATTAAAGTCTAATTTTATCTAAAAGACTTTTTATTCAGCTAATTGTTCCTATTTTTTAATTAAATTATAATTAAGCACTTTTTAATTTTTATTCTAAAGGTTTTCAATTTAGTTTATTTCGCTTTGTCATCTCTCTACACACTCACATTCTCATACTCATTTTTTGATAATTCTCTTTAATTCTCTTATTATTTCAATTACTTCTTTTAATTCTTGACTGTAAATAGGACGCTTATCATCATGAGCCTGAGGATTTAAAATAATTTTTGTATAGGTTTTTAATTGCTTTAGTAACTCTTTACTTTCTTTATCTGCTTGATTGATAGCTTTTTCTAATAAATTTCCCAATTGTAATACTTTACAGTTTTTATCATAATGCTCTTTATCAGGGAGAACTTGTTTTATTAGTTTTTCGCTCTCTTTTCTCAATAAAACTGCACAACAATCATAATTTTTATTTGCATAATGTTCTATAGCCTTCTCTAAATCGCTATTTCCAATTTTCAACATTGGTTTATTTATTTCAGCACTATCATCAATGTATATTTCAAACGCTTTCCATTGTAATTTTTCTTTGTATAAATCAAATAACTCTTTATCATGCGTTAAGAAAATAATCTGAAAATCCGAAAAATCATCTCTCAAAATTGGAAGAAGTTTCATCCTGTTACTCATATCAAGAGAAAGTAATAAATCATCTAAAATTAAAACTTTCAACTCTTCATATATTAAAAACTGGCTTAACTGTTTTATACAAGTAAAATAAACTGCTATCGCCAAAGCTGATAATCGAGCTTCATTAAAAAATATATGATAAACATCAATCTTTTCATCGTAAAAGTTTATATCCAAATGAATACTTCTTTCAAATTCATCGAAATCAATTTTATCCAACTTTATTGATTGATCCGATAATTTATTCAGAAAGTAATTGACTGGTTCAAGGATTTCATTAGTAATATCTTTGAAAGCCAGCAAATACTCTTTCTTATATACATTTCCTTCTTTTAAATCTTTTAGTTTTTTATCATCAGTCCCTTTTATTGGATAATTCGATAGCAATAACTCAAACATTGAAAATAAATTGATTTTGCTTTCTTCTTGTGCATAATGAACTTTAAGTAATTTTTTATAATCAAGTAACGGATTGAATATATGTAACGGTTTAACAGTAAAAAACTCATTGACGCTATCATCAAGAGACAAATGATCCTCATCAATTCGTAAATCAAATGGGAATCTCCCATCAAAATTGAACTCTAAAAAATAATCATCATTTTCTAGGTTAAATATATTTCTGTGTTTTTGAAAATCTTTTATATCTATTGGATTTTCGCTCATTTTAATTAATAATTCAAAAGCCTTATAGATAGAACTTTTACCGCTACCATTCTCTCCATAAATCAGTGCATTCTCACCATCAAATTCAAAAACATTATTCTCTGTCTGAAAAAAACGGAAATTTTGCAGGGTTAATTTATGTAAGAGAGTAGGCTTTTTATCGTTCATTTCATTTTGCTCCATTGATGATTTTGATTTCTGGGATATTTTGACTATAGATCAATGCTCTTTGAATTATTTTATTATTTTTAATTGCTTTTTCTAGCTCGGCTGGATTTTCTTCGATTAATTTTGTTATTTCCTCGTTGATATAGCATTCATGTTTTTTCATTGATTCTTCAAAGTACAATCCATAGACCATCAAGTCAATTATAGATTCATATAGTTTTCTGTCTAAATCATTATCTCCATCAAGAGAACCTCCGTCTGTCGCTGTCCCCTTAAGAGGGGTACTCAAATTCAATAGCCCCCTTTCAGGGGGTTGGGGGTTTAAAATCCTCTCAACAAGTTCAATAAACGGTTTTTGTTTTTCTTCGGAGATTAAAGGGATTGGGAGAAGTTCAATAAAAGCTTTTTTGTATCGATATCCCTTTTCTCCTAATTCTGTCCCCATATAGAAATTTTTAAAAGCAAAAGTAACTACTTTGGAATGAAGTAATCCTATTAAATATTTAAGACTATGACCAGTCATTATAAAATTTGTTGCTTCTGCATAGAATTTACTTTTATCTAAATAAAATTGTGGTTGATGAACTATTTCAGAATACACAATCTTCTCTTTCTCAAATTCCTCTAAATAAGCACAGTTTCGCAAATTATATGGTGTTATTCCTTGATCCGATCTGGAAACTAATTTTTCGTAATGTTGATCAAGGTGATTTTTAATAGCAGGATAATCATTTATCTTAATTGGAGGATTGTTGTGAGCATTAATTAACCATAACCCCGCCCATTCATAACTATATCTCTTTATATCTCTCCCTCTCAAAATAGGCTTTATTATCTCTGCACTCTTTGGGTCTTCCTTGCATAATCTTTCTTTTGTCTCTGTATTTATGATAAACGCTTCATTGTAGCCAGTTTTAATCCCATAATTTATTTTAATATCCCAATCTTTAAGAGGAGTCCCGATTTT
>CANLFK010000167.1 GCA_947489925.1 Candidatus Caenarcanales bacterium | reverse complement strand
TATAGCAATTCTTAAATAGAAGTAGTCAGATTATTAATCTGTAAGCATAAATTATCAATAAAGCTTTTTGTATTATCATAGTATCCTTTTAATAATTGTTTAAGATGATTCCATTTTCTTTCTATAGGATTTAATTCTGGAGAATAGGGCGGCAAATATATCATCTGATGACCCTTCTCTAAAATTAGGCTCTCTATTAATTCTGGTTTGTGAATACTTGCATTATCTAAAATAATTACGCTGTTTTCTTTCAAAGATGGAATCAACATATGCTCCAGCCAGTATTTTATAAGCTCTGCATCAGCTGTTCCAGTGTATATCATTGGTGCTATTAATTTGTTTTTATTATTTAAACCACCTATTATTGACTGTCTAATGAATTTTTTGCCAGGTGTTTTGATATCTATCTGTTCACCCTTTCTAGCCTTAACATTCTCTCGACAAACATATTCATTAATACCTGTTTCATCTATATAAACTATCTTTTCTGGATTTATATTTTTAATTTTTTCTATATACTCTTTTTGTTTTTCTTCATTTGCTTCTTTGTATTTTTGTCTTTTTTTTTATTTTAAACCCCAATTTAACTACTAAGTATTGAGCTTGTGATGTGCTTATATTGAACTCTTCTCCTATTTCTCTATAGTACGCTTGAGGATTATTAATTATATATTCTTCTAATGTTTTTAAATTAACTTTACTACTTTGTCCAACTGGTTTTTTATACTCATATAATTTACCTTCTTTCTCTAATCCCATCCAGCTTATAACTGTTTTTCTGCTTATTGAGAAGGTCTCTGCTGTCTTTGATTTGTTATTACATCTTTTGCAGTATTCTATTACTTTTTTCCTAAAATCATTACTATATTGTTTCATAATTTATATTTTTGACATATATTTTTACATTTTACCTTCTGATTATTAAGCTTTCGGAATTGCTATAATTAATTTATTTCTCATTTCCAATTTAATCTTTTTCACTTGTTTTCCAGCTTTAATATGCGTTCTCTTTATTATATTTGATTTCATCACTAAACTTCTACTTTAATTTATTATGTCTGAATCACAGATGGACACAGATTGTCTTGAACTTGGATACCCAAGATTTTAGGATTTTCAGGATATTTATTTCAAGTTTATTTTTTTGATTAAAACTCTCCAAACGTGAATCCTGTTTATCCTTTAATCCTGTAAATCCTGATTCAGAGAACAAAAAAACTATACATAAAAATCTGTGAAATCAGCGTTATCTGTGCTAATCTGCGATTCAGACAAATGAAGTAATTTATTACAAACTACCGAAAATTTAAATAAACTAGAAAAAGAAGAAGTAAAAAAATTAAAGCCACTAAACCAATAAAAAGACAAATTAAGAAAATACCGTTTTCAATTTAATTAAGTTAAAATTATTAGTTAAGTTAGTTTGATTTCAATGAAAAGTTTTATGTTACAAAATCCTAAAAATACAATTTGCATCACTGGTGGAGCTGGCTTTATTGGTTGTAATTTAATTCATTTATTAATCAAGGAATTTTCGGTTAAAATTATAAATATTGATAAATTAACATATGCTGGCAATTTAGAATCATTGCAAGAGGTTCAAGACAATGAAAGATATATATTTGAACAAGTTGATATTTGTGATCAGGTACAAATTAGTAGAATATTAGAAAAATATAAACCAATTGCTTTTTTAAATTTAGCGGCTGAATCTCATGTAGATCGTTCAATTGATAGCCCAGAAGAATTTATCAAAACTAATATTTTAGGTACTTATAATTTATTGGAATGTATTAGAATGTATTATAAAAACTTAAATGATACTCAAAAATCAGAATTTCGTTTTTTGCATGTCTCAACTGATGAAGTATTTGGTAGCTTAGGCAAAGATGATTATTTTACAGAAACAACACCTTATCAACCTAATTCGCCTTATTCATCATCAAAAGCCTCATCCGATCATTTAGTTCGTGCATGGCAACATACTTACGGAATACCAACTTTAATTACTAATTGTTCTAATAATTATGGACCTTATCAATTTCCTGAAAAATTAATACCTTTAAATATTTACAATGCTTTGCAAAATAAACCAATTACAATTTATGGCAATGGCTCTAATGTCAGAGACTGGATTTTCGTTGAAGATCATTGTCGAGGTGTATTAAAGGTTTTGACTGATGGTTCTGTCGGTGAATCTTATAATATTGGATCAAATAATGAAAAAAATAATCTGGAATTAATTGAATTAATTTGTAAATTATTAGACGAAATTCAACCTCGCCCAGACTTGAAAAGTTATAAAGAACAAATTACTTTTATTAATGATAGACCAGGACATGATCAAAGATATGCCATTGATGCAAGCAAAATGAAAAATAATTTAAATTGGGAATCCCAAGAAAGTCTTGAATCTGGCTTAAGAAAAACTATTGATTGGTATTTAAACAATTCTGGCTGGCTAAAGCGTATTATGTCTGGTGAATATCAAGGTCAGAGACTGGGAGTATCAGTTTAAAATATTATAGATTAAAAATAATTCAAAAACTGTTTATAAAAATTAAAAATCAACTTTATACAAGTAATATAATATATTTGTATAAATGAAAATATGGTTGAAAGTCAAATTAAGCTTTCTGAGAGAGTATTACTTAATAATCCAAATATTAAAACAAAGTCTGAACTTGAACTAAAAGCTGATTTAATTAAAGAAATTGAAGAGCAAATTAAGTCTTTAGATCATACTGGTAATGGATTTGGCATTTTAGTTAGCAATATAACTGGTTTTGTTTCTGGTTATAACTTTTTGCTAAATGATTATAAAAAATTATTAGAACAAGCTAAAACCAGCCAATTAACTTATAAGCAATTAAATGATCAATATTTGGCTTTAGGCAATAGATTAAGCGGCGTAGCAGAAACAAGTGATACTTGGGCTTTAGGTAGTCAAGTTGTAAAATCTACGACTGAAACTGCTTCTGTTTTGGCTGGAAAAGCTATTGGCGGAGTGGCAGGTGGAACTGCGGCTGGTACTCTTAGTTCGGGGCTTAATAGTTTAGCAGGCAATGCAACTTCTTCTTCAATTGGAGGAGATACATTTGATCCTAAAAAAGTTGGTATTGAAACTGGACAAGGATTTGTTAAATCGGCGATTATTGCTGTAAGTTTTAAAGTAGGTGAAGTTTCAGGGGCGGCTTCGGCTAGTGCTTTGGTTAAGGCTTTACGAGCCAATTCAATTAGTCCAAAAATACTTAATTTAGTTGGTGGTACGGTTGGAGGCTTTTCGGGTGGTGGCTTTGGTAATGGGGCTGGGCAAGTGAATGAAATGGTAATGAGCAAATTTGGCTTAGGTAATAAAAAAGAATTTGACTGGGATAGTTTTAGATTATCTTTGGGTTTTGGCGGTTTAGGTGGGGCTGTGGGTTCACAATTTGGACATAGCGTGCCAGCTATAATTGCTGATGGATTAACTGGTGCTGGCTTAGGATTAGGGGAATTAGCGGCTAATAATGGCGGAAGCTTACAAGGAATACCAAAAGAAGAGTTTGCTAATACAATTGCACAAAGTTTAGTTAATCCGTTTATTGGAAAAGCGGTTGCACATCATAATTATAGTAATCCAGAAAACTTAATTAAAAATCCAGAAGCAATTTCTGAGCTGAAAGAAGAAAATACAAAAGAATTATTAAAAATTGCAAATGAACATACTTTAAATAATAATCCAGAAAAGTATATTGAATTTATGACTAATTTTGTTAAAAACGCTACTGATGAGCAATTAGATAATATAAGGTGGAAGTACTTTAATAAATTTTCTCAAAAAGTTACTAATAAAGAAATTTTTATTGATGAGAATATGATAAATAAAATCTTTAAATTTTTAGAAGTAAATAAATCAAACGGTTTTGATCATCGTATAAATAGAGATCTTTTTACACATATAGATCTTTTTACAGAATTTGCAAAAGAAATTTTCACAAGGACTATTAATATTAGTACAAATAAATCTTTTGAATTATTAGAAATACTTTCGCTGGAAAGCGATTATTATACAAGGGGAGTATTATTTGGCGATAGTGATAAAAGAGATGATCAATTTTGGCAAGTTATCTTAAAGGCTGATCCAAATAGAGCTTTTACTTTATTAAATGATAATTACAAAAAAGGTGGTCTAATATATAACTTAAGAGATCAATTTTATCAATATCAAACTGATAAATTGAATATTGACACTCGTGCAGAA
>CANLFK010000166.1 GCA_947489925.1 Candidatus Caenarcanales bacterium | reverse complement strand
TCTTGGTCTACCGCCTGCTTTTGCTTCTGGAATAAGTGGCTCAATTATTTTCCATTCTTCATTTGTCAAATCAGTCTTGTATAATTTTTCTGTCATCGTTCTTTTTTTCTACAAAATCAATTTACACTATGACGCTTTTTTTTACTTCCTACTTTTCAGATGCCTTCTAAGTCTAAAAGTCTGAAAAAGATTAAAATTAAAGACAAAATATCCAATTTTAAATAAGGACAAAAAATGTTTACTGGATTAATTCAAGCTATTGGTGAAGTGCAAAACATACAAAAAATTTCTGGCGAACAAAGATTTGAAGTTAATTTAAAAGACTTAATTCAGCACAAATTAGAAATTGGTGAAAGTATAGCGATTAATGGAGCTTGCCACACTTTAGAAAGCTTAATTGGAAATATTGGTTTATTCTTTTCTTCGGCTGAAACTTTGGATAAAACTAATTTAATTAATCTTAAACCAAAAGAATTAGTAAATTTAGAATTATCTTTAACTCCTAATACCAGAATGGGCGGGCATTTTGTTAGCGGACATATTGATGGACTTGCCAAGCTTTTAATCATACAAAATTTAAATCAAAGTTATTTATTGCATTTTGAATTATTGCCAAAACTAAGTAAATATTTAATTGAAAAAGGCTCAATCACTCTGAATGGAATTAGTTTGACAATTGCCAAAAAAGAAAAAAACTCAAGCGTGTTTTCTGTGGCTGTAATTCCGCATACTTGGCAAAATACTAATTTAAAAAATCTGAAAATTGGTCAATTATTAAACTGTGAAGTTGATTTATTAGCTAAATATATCGAAAACTTTAGGGAAGTTTATAATTAAAGAACTATTTGTATATAAAATATTGAAAGCGAAAAAATTATTATGGAATTTAACAAACAACAATTCTCCAAATTTGTAATGGAAAGACCTTACTTGGGTGAAGTCAAACCCGAAGAATTAAATGTGAATGAAAAATTATTTAAGCATTCTTTGGATAAAGCTGGTTGCGGGGATTCATATGAAATATCCGTAAAAGTTGATGAAGCTGGTCAAATTGTTAATGCCAAATATATAACATATGGTTGCGGTTATGCTCAGGCCACTTGTTGTGCTTTAATTGAGTCGATTATTAATCAAAATATTAAGGAAGTAGATACCTGGACGGAAAAAGACATTACACACAAAATCGAAAATATTATGGGTGAATATCCAGTTCATAAAAAAGCCTATATGTTTTTTGCTAAAGAATTAATTGAAGGAATTTGTCATAAAGCTCTCGGAAAAGAAGAATTAGTTTCAAATGTGGCAAAAAATTAAAATTTGGGCTGAAATGATTAAGCTGGAGCATACGATTTTTTCTGCTCCTTTTATGTTAATTGCCATGTTATGGGCTAAAACTTCTGGTAGTTTACCAACTTTTCAGGAATTGTTTTTTTGTGCTTTAGCTTTATTAGGAGCTAGATCTGCCAGCATGTCTTTGAATCGGGTAATTGATGCTCAAATTGATGCTTTAAATCCTCGCACAGCTGACAGAGCAATTCCAAAAAACAAAATTAAAGCTTGGCAAGCGATTTTAATGGCAATTATTGGTTTTGGTTTAATGTATTTGGCGGCTTTGAATTTAAATCCAATTTGTGTTTTTTTATTTCCGCTGGCGGTTTTTTTATTAAGTTTTTATTCATATAGCAAAAGATTTACTTGGCTTTGTCATATTATTTTGGGTATTTGTATTAGCGGGGCGGCTTTGGGGGCTTGGCTGGCAATTGGAGGACAATTCACTAGTCCAATTATATTTTTAGCTTGCGGAATAACTTTTTGGGTGGCTGGTTTTGATATTTTGTATGCTTTACAAGATTTAAATTTTGACCAAGACAAAAAACTTTTTAGTATTCCATCTCGTTTTGGCAAACAAAAGTCTTTGCAAATTAGTGCTATTTTTCATTTGGCTTGTTTTGTTTTTTTTATTTTGAGCGGCTGGAGCTTATTTTATTTTACAAAGCAAATTAATTTTTCTGCTCTCATAATTTGGTTTTCAGCTTTAGGAATGTCAAGTCAGTGGTTTTTTGAGCAACATAAATTAATTAAACAAAATCCAAATCAAATTGAGACAATATTTTTTACCGCTAATGCCAAAATTGCTTTTTTATTATTTTTAAGCGTTTTGATTGGTAAATTATTTTTTAACTAATTGAAAAATTTTAGTCAGAGTATCAATCAACAATTCACACAAAACAAATAATGGAAGAGAGAAAAAAGAGAAGCTAATTGATGAGAGAGAGAAGAGAGACATGATTGATAAATCTCTGACTGAATTGAGAATAAACAATTAAAGTTAAAACTTGATTAAAAACAGTTTGGCTTAGGGTTTTTACCAAATTTAAAATGGAAGATATTAATCTTTGTTTTGCCTCTTAAGAAAACTAAATACAAAAATCACCATAATACTTGAAAAAATTTAGTAAAATTTATTTACATTTAAAATAAAAGATTGCATAATCTCTATTCTTCTTTTGTTAAAACCGAGGGCAAATACAAAAATTGCAACAAAAATTTCATGGATACCTGCTAGAAAAAAACACAAGACAATTAGGACAAAAGCTAGCTCCTAATAAATCTGCAGAAAAAACTTATGTGGCAGACCAAAATACTAATCAGGCTGAAAGCTTTGATACATTTGGGCGACACATATTAGCTGATTTAAGTAATTGCCAGAAGGAATTAATTTCATCTGTTGATTTTGTCAAAAAAACTTTAGAAGAGGCAGTTGTTAAGGCGGGTGCCACAATTATCAGCTCTCGGTTTCATCAATTTACACCGATTGGAGTGAGCGGAATTATTTTACTTTCTGAATCTCACTGCTCCATTCATACTTGGCCTGAAGAACAATATGCCGCAATTGATATTTATACTTGTGGTGAGCATGTTTTTCCACAAATTGCCTGTGATTATATTGCTGAAAAATTAGGAGCATTGGAGGTTTGTATTACTTCGGTTGAAAGAGGCTTAAAAAGTGCTCGTAAATTAAAAGAAAGCTTTGTTCACCGCATAAATACGACCGAAAATTTATTGACTTTTCCTAAATATTGTAACTAAAACTAGAAACTTATGATTTATACAGTTACTTTAAACCCCTCACTAGATAGAGTTATTTGGGTTGATGAGATAAGACCAGATGATTCTATCAGAATTAAAGCTGAAAAACATTATGCTGGCGGCAAAGGCATAGATGCTTCACGGGTAATTCGTACTTTGGGCGGTGATACAAGTGCTACTGGTTTTTTGGGTTCTTTTACTGGTCTTCAGCTAGAAGGACTTTTGATAAATGAAGGTGTAACTTGTGATTTTGTCAAAATTGCTAATGAAACCCGCTCAAATGTCATAATTTTCACCCAGAAATCAAAAGAACATATTGCATTTAATTCCAAAGGTCCTGAAATTACCCCATATGACTTAGCAATTTTGTTTAATAAAATTACAAATCTGACCTTAAAACCTTCATATGTTTTGATTGCTGGATCAATTCCACATAGTATTAATGCCAATATTTATGCTCAATTAATTCATACTTTAAAAAACAATGGCATAAAAGTTGCACTAGACGCAGATAATGAGGCTTTAAGTTTGGGAATCAAAGCTAAACCAAATTTAATTAAACCTAATATTCATGAATTTGGTCGTTTGATTGGCAGAAAAGTTGAAACTGACAAAGAGATTTTAGAAGCTGGCAAAGTTTTTATTGAAAATGGAATCGAAATTATTATTGTTTCAATGGGAGCAGAAGGCTTAATTGTATTTGATAAAGAAAAAGCCTATAAAATTGTTCCGCCAAAAATAGAAGTTAATAGCACAATTGGAAGCGGAGATTCAGCCATGGCGGCTTTTTTATTAGGTTTAGAAGAGCAAAAACCAATTGATGAATGTGGTATTATGGCAGCCGCTGCTGGTGCTGGAACGGCTTTAACACCAGGTGTAGATTTGGTTAGAAGCGAAGACTTTCACCGATTAATGAAAGAAGTTATTTGTCAGCCAATTAGCTTATAAAGGGTATCTCTCAAAGTCTTTTCAAACCCCCAACCCCCTGAAAGTGGGCTATTAGTCTTCTCTAAGATTTTCCCTAAACTTAATTTATTCATGGATCAAGAGAGCTTAAAATTTATTTTTGAAAATTGGCTTGGCTCTTTTATGTTGGTATTTGTGCGAGTTTTAGGTTTTACTGGCTTTGGACCAGTCTTTTCGCAAAATGTTATTAATTCGCAAGTTCGTTATGCTTTAACGCTTACTTTAACTTT
>CANLFK010000165.1 GCA_947489925.1 Candidatus Caenarcanales bacterium | reverse complement strand
ATGCAAATCACCGCTGGGATAAGGAAACATAACTAATGAATAAAACTTATTTTTTTTATTTAATTTATCTAAATCAGTCTTAAATAATTGTTTTGCTTGCCAAAAGGCTTGCCATTTTTTTTCAATATTTCCAAAATTATAATTAGAATCCTGAGTTTGCTCTTTAGATGAATAGTCCGACATTTAAATTAAAAAACGAGTTTAAGCTTTATTTGACTTCATTTTACACTTATTTTTAACTTGTGAATTGTGGATTAATAGAGATTGTCTTAATAAAATGAACTCTTTCACCACCAATTAACTCAAATTTCATTTATCACCAGAGTTTTCTGTTCCACCAAGGTGTGGGAGTTTCAGGCATATCTTTTGTAGTAGTTGGTAAATCGCCTAAAAGAGCTTGCGAAGCCTCAGTTTTATCTAGCCACAAAGGATTAGATAATACAAATTTAGTTTGTACCTTTTTAAAAGCTTCATAAAAATCCTCAAATGCTTGATATGCTTGGCTCTCAGAAAGCTTACTCTCATCTATCTTTAAATATTTGTTTGCTTCTTTTTCTAATTGTTCTATTTGTTTTCTAAATTTACTTTTTGGTGGTAATGCTTTTAAAGTCTTTTCTAAAGATGGTTTTATCCAATTAGTTATGAACTGTTTCCTTTGACCCACAGAAGTGTAACTTTGTTTATGATAATTAAGTTGAGAGTTTGGATTTTCAAAAATTGCTTGAGGATATGGTGGTTCAGTTTCATAACTTCGTGTGTGTGGAGAAGGTCTATAAGAATCAGAAATACCTAAAAGATACTTCATCATTTGTATTCTAGAAGTTACAAAAATATATTCTGAAGATTGAATTGATAAATCACTTCTACTTTCAAGCAAGGTTTTTATGGTTTCTAAGCTTTGTAATATTGTTTGATAACTACCTTTAGAAGCAGTTTTTTGAGTTGAAATTGTATTAATAATGTTTGAGATATTATCCAACTCTTTTTTTATTTGACTTGCTTGAACTTGTAATTGTTCAGCTTGTACTTCTTCAATTGGTTTAGATGATGCCGAGGGAGTTTTAGAACCTATATATAATTCTATTTCTGGAGCTAAATTTGAAAATTTGGATTGTATTTCTTTGAGCTTGCTTTGATGGAAATCATCTTTTAAGTTAATACTATAGAAATCATCTAATAATGGTTGTATTTCTGCCTTTAATTGTATTAATTTTTCTTTAAGAGCTGGATCAGAAATGAGATTAATAATGGAGTTTAAACTACTAATACTATTCTTTAAATAATATTCTGGTACATATCCAGCTGGTTTAAGTAATCCTTCAAAGCTTTGAAATGCAGTTTGAAAATATCTGTGTACTTGACTGCTTGGTGAGTTGAAGTCAATTAATTGTCCGGTATTTTCATCAACGGAAGATATATTAGCTTTTAAATTATGCTGTAGCTTTCTGATAGCTGGAATTAGCTCTCCATACATTATATCCATCTTATTATCAGTGGCATTTAATACCTTTTGAGCAATAGTTTCAATATTTACTACTAAAGGACTTAACTCTTCTGGAATAAAAGATTTGAGTTTAGCTAAAGTCCCTAAAGCTTCATTAATAGGTGGATTAACTTTATCTCCGCCAAGCTTTGTATAAGCATCGTAAGCATTAAGGAAAAGCTTTTCAGCTAAAATTTGAGGATTACTTGGATCTAAAGAAACAGCTTTATTTATACTCTCAATCGCCCTTGATAAGTTTTCGCTATTATGATCCAATTCTAAACGATCCGAATACTTATTCGCTAAAGCTGAAAACATTTTTTCTCTGGCTTCCCAAAGATCAGCTAATAATTTATTGTCTTTATATTGATTAGCAATATTGCCAGCGTCTTTCGATAATTGACTGTACGCATTTTTTAGATCTGTTTTTTTTTCATATAGATTATTTTTAATACCATCGTTATACAAACAAGTCCGTAAAGATATTCTCTCTCCCTTAGCTATATCCTTTTTATATTGATCATAAGTTTTCAAATAAGCTTCTTCAATTTCAGCTTGCAGTTTATTAGCAGTTTGTAAATTACTAATCAGGCTTTGCATTAATTGGTCTGCTTGACCAACACTTATTGCTTGCTTTTCAATATTTAAAAGACCTTGAATATCATCAGCTTTTTGTAGTAAATCAGTTCTATCAGGATGCAAAGCCTTAAAGGCGCTTAAAATTAATGGAAAAACATCTTTAGTTTCTCTTTTCCCACTTTCTACATCATCTATTGCATTGTTAATTTCTTTTGTTAATTTTTCAGCTAAATCTTTTGAGCTTTCAACCACTAAGTCTGGATGAATTTGTAAAATACCAAGAAGCCTTTTTAACTGTCTAGCTTCTTGCTTGGGACTTAAATTACTACCACCAGCTCCAAAGCTAGCAACAACGCCTTCAATTGGCTTAACTTCTAATGGGTGCAGATCATCCTTCATATCTGGATTTTGCAAACTAGCAATTTTATCCATTACGGCAAAATATTGTTTTGATAGCTCAGATTTTTTTACTTCTAGTTGAGAAACCTGTTCTTTTAAAGCTAATTTTTCTTCTGGATTTGTAGACTTTTGTGTTTGAGTTTTTAATTGTTTTATCTGGTTTGTAATCTCTTGTATCTTGGTTTCTAACTCTTTTGCTTGATTTGTAATTTGCTCCATTTGAGCTTTTAATTGGGCTGGTGCTTTGAAAGGTACAATATTATTTTCACCAGTTATAGGTTTTGGTGCATTCGAAGGAGTTACTAAAGTTGGGGTAGTAGTGGCTTGCGGTAAAACTGGTTTTGCTGTCGTTATGGCTGATGGACTAACTTCTTTTAAAGTTGGGGTAGTAGTCGCTTGCGGTAAAACTGGTGTTGGTTTTGCTGTGGGTGCTGGTGTTCTTCTTTTCACGAAAGCTAATAGCTTATTCAACTGCTCTCTAATCATTTTAATAATGTCCGCTGGAGTTGCTGTATTCAACCCAATTAGACTATCTAATTTGCCTATATTAGAGACTAATTCAGGCGATTTATTTTGCAGATTATTTAATTCATCAAGTGCTTTTCCTAATGTTGTCGTATTAACAGCTCCTTCTTTTATTTCATCTCTTATCGCATTAATAGCTTGAGTTGCTCCTTTATTTTTCTGTTCATTTTGATCAACATTTTTGAATAATTCTTTTACAAGCATCTTAATAGAACCAAGTTGAGATGGATCTTTAATTGTGCCATTAGTTGCGGCAGGATTTATGTTAAATTTTATGCTTTTCAGTCCGCCTGTTCCAGCCCCAACCAAACCAGCCACTAGCATTGCCATCAAAAGAGACCTGCCCTGCTCTCCAACTTTCTCTGTTTTCTGTTCTAAAGTCAAAGATTCGTCAAAAACTGTCATTATTACTTCCTTGCTATGAAGTAAGCTGTATGACCCACTAGCTACTAAACTAGAAGTTAATACTTCGGCTATAACTGGTGCAAGCGGAAGTAATTTTGAAGATACTGTAGCTGGCAAAGACTTAAGCCAAACAGGTATAATATGCTGAAAAACTGGTAATAATTTGACAAAAGCAAGACTCCCGACAGCTCCAACCGCTTGTTGTTTAGATAATTCAAGTAAAGCAGTATCTAATTTACTAGGGTCTCCTTGGAAAGCCAATAATATTGCTTCCGACATAGAAGCTTGTTCTGGAGATAAAGTTGTCACAACCTCGGATAAGCCTCCTGCAACCAAAGCTCCTGTCATTGCCGTTCCTGCTGTTCCGCCTCCCATAGCTGCTCCAAATGTAACTCCTGTTCCAGTAACAGCTCCTGCCGCAACAACTCCTCCGGCAACTACTGCACCCAAACCAAGACTAATACCCGAAATAACACCCGCTACAGCTGTAAAAGTGGCTATTTTTGCCTTCAATTCTGATTCTTTAGCAACTCCTCCACAAATATCGCCCAATAAAGCACTAAAAGAGGCTTCTAATTTGTAAAATTGAATTTCAGCTTGATTTAGAGGAATCTTTTCATCTTTAATTAAATTCTCAAGATTAGTAAGCTCAATAAAATATTTTCTAAAATACATTAAACTGCCATAAATAAAACTTTCACCTAAATTTACACCTAAGCTCGTTTGCTCTTTTTGTCTTTCCGCTCTTGTAGATTTAATATCAGTTAATAACCTTTCTTTCAATTTAGGTTTAACAGCAGTTGTATTTGTTTTAGCAACGGTAGCTGTTTGGGTTGCAGGATTTTTAGTAGTAATTGAATCAGCCATAAAAACTTTATTAATCTTAGTGTTCTTGATTTCAATGTTAATCCTTGATAACTA
>CANLFK010000164.1 GCA_947489925.1 Candidatus Caenarcanales bacterium | reverse complement strand
AACTTTGTAAAGAAAAAAGTTGAAGAGAAAATTGAAAAAAACCAAGGAAAAACATCAGAAGAAAAACAAAAAATAACGAAACAAAGCAATCAAGAAAAAATTAACAATATACGAGATTTAGCAAGAGCGTGTGATCAAGAAGGATTTGTAGATGGTTTCAGAGATTTCTGGGAAAGGGGAATCAAGGCTGTAGCTGCTCCTTTTGCTAAACCAGACATAAAAGATTATGCAAGAATTATTCTTAGACTAACTGAAGACAAGGGACTATGCAAGGGAGAGGCTTTTAAAACTTGGATTACTGAACTCTTAGAGAATCAAGGAGCTAAGTCTTCTGATGATTTGACAAAAAATAGAGAAAAATTATTAATAGAAGCTCAATTAAAAAAAGATGATGAGGTTTATGAAGCAAAATTTACAGAAGATAACTTTAAGATTTTTGCGACAGATATAACTACCGCTACTAAAGCCGTTTTTCCTAAAAATAATAAAGTATATGGCATAAATAATCCAGAAGACTATATCAGGGCTTCTATGAGTGTGCCGTTTTTCTTTAAGCCTGTAGAATTACCTTCTTTGTCTAATAATAAATTAACTTCTTTGTCTAGTAATAAAAAAGATTGGGAAGACATTGGTTATTACGGAGAAATACCAAAGAAAGTAACTTTTGTTGATGGCGGTTTAATTACTAATTTCCCGATTGACGCTTTTCATGCCGATTTATCAGAAAAGAAAAAATGCGAAGATAAAAATAGTAATCCATTTCATATTTCAAAACCAACTTTTGGAGCGAAACTAGGAGTTGATTTTATTACCGAAATTGCAGAACAAAATGATTCAAAGAAATCACCTGCCACCGCTTTTGATACTGATGATTTGCTTTCTCTTTCTAAAGCGATGTTTGAAACAATGAGATTTACACACGAAAGAGACTTTATAAAGAAAAATCCAGATTATAAACAATTAATTAAGTGCATTGATGTTGATGAAAATCAAGCCTTTAATTTTGATATGGATTCAGCTACGCAACAGTATTTATTCTGGTCTGGCTATAAAGCCGCTATTGAGTTTATTGAAGGAAAAGAGAAAGAAACTGACTGGTGGGAAAATTACAAAAATAGCAGGAAAAAACTAGCTCAAGCTTTTTGTGTGATTTAAAAGTTAGATAGAGTTTGGGGAAAGAGAGCTTGTTTTCGATTACCTTCACTCTATAAATTATTTGTTTAAAACTTAAAACTAACTTACACAAAGGAAAATGATTGATTTATATTCTTTAATAACAAAATATCAGGCAAAAGAAAGAGATTTTTTTGACTTTAAGGTTGAGTGGCACGACTCGCAAGCAGAGCTGATTAAAGACATATTACACCTTTCTAATTCTTTTTCTTTTCAACAAAAAAAATACTTAATATTCGGAATAGATAATAATGGCAATATAAAAGGAGTAGAAAATAATAGTATAAAACATAATACAGCAAGTATAACGAATACTTTACATGCTAATTTTCTCAATCGATCTTTAGAGCTTTCCATCTTTACTCAGAAACTTAAAGATGATAAAAACATTGAAATTTTGTCGATCGAGACTAAAGATGAAGATAAGCCATATTTTTTAGGCAAAGATTATAACGATAAAAAGAATAAAGTTCATGCTGGCATTATTTATACAAGAACCAATGACTCTAATTGCATAGCAAATGATAATCAAGCTGAACAACTATGGAAGTTTAGATTTCATCTTCATTTATTACCATCAGAAAGAATGAAAAAATATATTAATGATATTCATTACTGGGAAAGGATAAATATTGATTCAGATGAAAATAAAGAAATTTATTATTACTCAAAATTTCCCGATTTTAGAATAGAAGTATTGGAAACACCGTATAAAAGTTATGAAGGTAAAGAAACTCAAAACTTCCCAGATAAAGATACTCCTAATTATCGTAATCAAGTTATTCTATTCTTTAATTCAAGACCTATTTTAGAAAATTATTTTATAAACTATGATGGATTCAGATATTTTATGCCACAACCAAGTTGTAGGTGTAAGGATCAAGATGAATTAGAATATTTCTATACATTAGAAGATGAATTATGGTTACAAGTTGCCGATATAATAAGAATAAATAGTGGAAGGTGTCCTCAAATTAACTTATTTTGGATGTATTCAAAAATAAAACGGAAATATGCTTGTACAGAAAAAGATGGAATAGATAAATAAAATGCAAAACCAAGACACAACACCAGACTGGATTTACAATAATATTAAAGATGCCGCTGGGCAAGCTGAAAAACTTTATTTTATATATTTAGGTTCAATTCTATTTGTGCTAATTAGTTTATCTACTATTCCAGATAAAGCTTTATATCTTCAAAATTCCACTTTAAAATTACCTCTTATTCACAGTGAAGTACCTGTAGAAATATTTGTTTGGTTTGCACCTTTATTATTAGTTTTTATATATATTGGCTTGCAAGTCGCTCTCCATAAAGTAGCTGAATTATCAAGCAAAGTCAAGAATATTGATCATAATAAAAAAGAAGATAGAGTATTTCCTTTTTCTCTTTATAATTCATTGGTTTATCCAGAAGGTGGTATTTTTGGCACAATACAAACTCTTTTTGCGGGATTAAGTACTTTTTATAGTATTGTTTTTGTTTGCCTAAAAGCTTTTTGTGTAACTCTCAAAGGGCGTGAAATATTTAAAGAAAGTGCAGTTTTTGCTATAACTTGTTTTGCATTTATTTTAGCTACTTATTATCAACGCAGATTTAGAGAGGCAAGCAATAGCCAAAATAAAGTTAAATATACTAGCAAAATTAATGCTTTTATTTGGGGGCTTATAGCTTTTTGTCCATCTTTCATTTGGCTTTTGAATGAAGATGAATATATTATAAATGATTGGTTCTTATATTCATCTTTATTTGTTCTCGCTTGTATTACTGGGCTAATTGGCTATTTGATTTATAAATGTTTTAGAAAAAGAAAACTAATTACTCGCAAATGTTTTTACTGTTCAAAATTTTCTTTTCTTTTTTTCTTTATTGCTATTGGTTTATGGACTTTATCTTTTTGGTTGCTAACTGATAAAAATCTTCTTTACCAAGATTGGTATCCAACAAATTTATTAATAGAAAATATTGAAGCAAAAGATAAATTTAAATATGGCAGAACCATTAATTGGAAAGGGGCAACATTAATCAATATAAGTATGCCTTATTTTGGTCAAAAGTTTGGCGGCCAAATAATACTTGATCATGCGATTATATATGATCAGCTATGGGGTGATTTCACTCGTGCTAGTTTGAAGTATGCAGATATATCGGAAACTGATATTACAAACCTGAAAATTGATAATTCTACAGATTTAACCTATGCCAAATTGAAAAATACCTATACTCAAGCTAAAGAGAAAAAAGATGATGAAATTGGATTTAGTATGAATTACCGAGCAAATAGCATATATTGGCTTGGTGAAATAGTAAATGGAATCAATTTAAGTGAAGCTGAATTAGAGGGAGAAAACAATAAATTTAAGGGAACAATTTTTGTTAATTCTGACCTAAGAAACTTAAGTATAAAGCCAACACCTGACGATTTTTGCCAAGCTTATTCTCTTTGGAATACAGAAATTGATCAAAAGAAACTAGGTGAAATCAAGAAAAACTGTTTAAAAGTATTACAACCCATGAACCTTAATTTCTTTATTGATCAACTTTGCAAGAATAAAAAAGATGAAAAAAATAAGCAACATGATAAATTATGTGCAGAGAAAAAATACTCTCAATATTCTGAAGATACTTATGGCATTAATCAAGACGATGTGGACGAGAAGCAAATAGAACTTATAAAAAATCAAATAAAAGAAGGTAATAATTATTTTAGAGGTGCTTATTTTGGTGAGCTTAATTTAGAAGGAATAGTTTTTAAAAATTCTGATTTGACTTTTACCGATTTTAGTAAAGCACAAAATATTACTTGCGAGAAAATAGGTTTCCTCTATGAATTGGATCAGATTTTTACTTCCTTATTTGATAAAAAGCCAAAACCAGCCAATTTATGTGAAACCCTGAGTTTATACGGATCTAAAAGCAATTGCTCAAATATTTGTCCTGAAAAATATAAATTTCCTAGTTGTGAACTTGCCTTAAAAGTATCAAATGATTTTGTTCTTGTTAAAGATCTTATAGAAGAAAGAAATTTGAGCGGTTTACCTTTAAATGCAACCAAAGAAAAGCCCAAATATGATAAATGTTCAATAGCTGATTACGATAATTATTTTAGTAGTATAAAAGAAAATATATGTTTAGCTAAATCACTAAAGAATACTCAACTGAGCAAAGAATTAGACAAATTT
>CANLFK010000163.1 GCA_947489925.1 Candidatus Caenarcanales bacterium | reverse complement strand
TAAATACAATATTTAGTCCCCATTTACCTTTAGCTTAAGTTAAAATAAAATCTAAATTTTTTTAAATATAAAACAAATAAATAATGTCAATAAAACTCGGAATATTAGGTGCAACGGGCAAAGTTGGAATTGAATTAATAAAATTACTAGAAAAATGTACTGATTTGCCTCTGGAAATGCCACCTAAATTATTTGGTACAAGCCGTTCAGTTGGTAAAAAAATAAAATTTAAAGATCAAGAATTAATTGTTGAAGAAAGTATTGAGCAAAATTTTGAAGGTTTAAATCTTTTAATTTCTTGTGCTAATGGAGAAGTCAGCGAAAAATTAATTCCTTTGGCTTTAAAGAAAGGCGTGAAATTGGTTATTGATACTGATAGTTATTACCGCATGGATTCCAATATTCCTTTAATTACTAGCGGTGTAAACGATGAAGACATTAATTGGCATACTGGAATTATTGCTGGTCCAAATTGTTCAACTGCTCAATTAATTATTCCGCTTAAGGTTTTACATGAAGCTTTTGGCATTAAAAGAGTGGTAGTTAGCACTTATCAATCGGTCAGCGGAGCAGGAAAAGCGGCTATGGATAGCTTATTTGAAGAAGTAAAAGAAATTACTAGCAAGCAAAACGCCAATGAAAGCCTAAAACCGCTAAAAAAAGACCAATTTGCTTTTAATGTTATTCCAAAAATCAGCAAGTTCATGGAAAATGGCTATACAAAAGAGGAATGGAAAGTAATTGCTGAAACTCGCAAAATGTTACATGAACCCGAATTAGCTATTACCTGCACAGCCGTTAGAGTACCAGTTTTAGTTGGTCATTCCGAATCAATTAATGTTGAATTATTATCTCCAGCTTCTTTGGAACAAGTAATTGGTGTATTAAAAGCTCATAAAAATTTAGAAGTTTGGACAGACAAAGAAACTTATCCAACTCCGATTGAGGTTGCTGGAACAGAGCCAGTTCATATTGGTCGCATCCGCAAAGATGAAAGTCTTAATAATGCTTTTGATATGTGGGTTGTGGCGGATAATTTATTGATTGGGGCGGCTTTAAATGCTTTGCGAATTGCCATTTCAGCTTACAAAAAAAATAAAATTTAAATTATGGAATCTTTATTATCTTTTGATATTTATTTATTTAAGCTAATTCATGGTGCATCAAGTTGCTCTGGTTCTTGGTTTGATAATTTTAATTTATTTGTTTCTAAACATAGTCAGCATATTTTTTATATATTTTTACTGATTATTGCTTTGATTCGGGGCAAAAAACATTGGTTTTCCAGTTTAATTACGGCTACTGGTTTTATAATTATTTGGCATTTAACTGATGAATATATAAAGCCATTTTTTCAGCGTGATAGACCTTTTGTGGAATTAGGTACTTGTGTTTTTGGTTTAAAACCTAGCTCGGCTTCCTTTCCTTCGGGGCATACAATTACTGCTTTTACAATGGCTACTTTAATTTGTTTGTATAATTCTAAACAGAAAATTATTTGTGCGGTGGCTATTTTATTAGCTTGCTTGGTGGCTTATAGTCGTATATATTTGGGTGTTCATTTTCCTTCAGATATTTTGGGTGGCATAATTTTCGGTATACTATTTGGTATAGCTTGGTTCAAAGCCATTGAAATTAGTTTAAAACTATATTATGAAGACTGATTTAACTCGTTTAATAAAAAGTACTTTATATGCTTGGAATGGTCTTAAACAATCATTCAGAACAGAGCAAAACTTTAGAATAGAAATTTTCCTTAGTATTTTAATTATTATTTTGGGTTTTGTTTTGCACATAAATTTACTTGAATGGATTTGGGTCTTAATTTCAGCTTTTAGTGTTATGAGTGCAGAGCTTTTAAATACGGCAGTTGAAAGATTAACTGATTTAATTATTGAAAGAAGACGAAATAATTTAGCCAGACAAGCCAAAGACATTGCCGCCGCTGGAGTTTTGCTTATGGTAGCTCAAGCTTTAATCGCTGGATCAGTGGTTTTTGTCCCGAAGATTTTAAAAAGTTTTGCTTTAATGTCTCAATATTTTCCCCAGTAATTGGGTGTTTCCAAGTTTTATTAATAATTTCAGCCAAAGGAAAAATCACAAAATCTCGCTCGAAAGCTCTAGGATGAGGAATTTGCAATTTGATTTGCTTTGAATTATGAGAACTTAGTATTTTTAAACTGGCAATTTCTTCAATAATTAATAAATCCAAATCAATTGGTCTGGACAAAGTTAAATTATTTTGCTTAAGCTTGCGACCGAGGTTTAATTCTATATACTGACAATAATTAAAAAGTGCCATCGGTGATAAATAAGTTTCAATCAGGCAAACAGCATTCGCAAATTCAAAAGCATTTTCTTCATCTAAATCAATAGCTTTGTTAAAGTAAATTGACGATAACTTTTTAATGGTAATTTGTGAATTTCGAGCCAAAAGACTTATTGCTAGCCTTAAATATTCAAGCCGATTAAAATAATTTGAGCCCAAAGCTATATAAATAGTAAGTTTATTCATTAAAAGAACTTTGTTTAATGTGAGTTCGACGACTAAAAAATGTAAAAAGCCGTTCAAGAAACAAGTTTAGAAAGGCATGAAAGATTATGTTTGGTGTGCTCCCCTTCTTTGCATGCGGGGAAGGGGCTGGGGGATGGGGTTTTAAGACTTTTCTTTTCATCGAACTCACTTTATTTAATTGTCTTGCTTAGGAATTAAAAAATAAAGTTTGTCCTAAAATTCTTAATAATAAATCTTTTTGAATTTGCAGAAAATCTTGGTCTTCTTTTAAGCCAATAAAGTCAAGCCCTAATAATTTACCAGAACGCCTAAGTTTTAAATCAATCCAATTGGCAACTTGAAAAGCCTCTCTCAGATTTAAACCAGCATTCTGAATAATTGACATATCCCAAAAAACATAAACTCGGTCAATATTTTCAGCTTCGATAATTTCTTCAATTTCTTTAAGGGCAATATTTAAGCCAAATTCCTGAATTAAATCAATTGAATAATATCTAAAAGCTGGCTTGACTGAAGAAAGTTTATTTAAGCCTAAATTAATGATTTCTGACTCAACTAAAATATTTTGCTCAACTGGAAAGTCCAAAGCTTTTAAAAGAGTTTGATAATTTAAATTTTGTAAATCTTTCTGTAAAAGAGTTGTTAAAAATATTTCTTCGGCAAAACAAGGTATTTTATTCTTTAAACCTAATTTGCAATCGAGATGCAATAAAGCAAATTTATTATCGGGTAAAACTTTTTTGACGGCTTGCAAAGCTCCATTTATTGAACCAATTGAAATTGTAGAATCTAAAGCTAAATTAATTGGTAAAACATTATTATTAATAGCTTGCTCAGTGCGAAATTTAGCCGAGCGGCAATCAAAAATAATTTGCTCAATATTGCGTATTCCCGAAGATAAATTAGTGCGTGGATATTTACTTAAATCTGCCAAAGAAGCATCAACGCTATGTCCTAATTCAAGACAATTCTCGGCAATTAAATCAAATAATTTTTGCGGAGTTTCATTCTTAAAATTCTCTGGTTGAACTAAGCCGCTTTTATTCAAGCTCAAAATGAACTCAATGGCATTTACAACATTATTTGAATTGTCTCTGTCTAAGCTTAAACTCATAAATTTAAAAGAATTCCGAATCAGGTTCACGCAAACTTGGCTTTAAACTCAAGTCTCGCCAAATGACAGAGTAAGCTTTTCCTATTATACGATCTCTTTTGAGAAATCCCCAGCAATGCCCATCTTTACTATTATTTCGATTATCTCCTAAGCAAAAATAATGATCTGCTGGAATAATAATTGGCTTTGTATCATCCTTATACTTGCTGTCTAAAGGAGTTTCACAATGAACTGATGAGCTGTAAAAGTCTTTGAAATTATTAATTGAGTCATAGAATGGATCTTCCGTAATATAAGTTTCTATTAGTTTTTGTCCATTAATATAAACTCCATCTTTAGATTTAATTTCGACTTTGTCTCCTGGTAAACCGACTATTCGCTTAATATAAGCATCTTCTGCTTTTGGTAAAAAAGGAAATAAAGAAATAGGCCCAACCTGAATATCAGAGGATAAACCAGTTAAACGCACAAAACCATTAGGAAAATCTTGTTTTAAATCTTGTCCATTATTAGCTTCTTTTGGAGGGTAAAAAACAATAATATCTCCTCTCTTGAAGGCTTTAGAACCAAATAAATTTTTGCTAACTTTTTCAATAATTAATTGATCACCAATTTGCAAATTAGGTAACATTGACTCGCTGGGTATAAAGCGTCTTTCAAAAATACCTTGTCTGATAATAATTAAAAGCAATAATAAAGTTAAAATAAATTCTGCAACTTCAATAAATCCTCTAGTTGTATTTCCTAATGAAGCTTTCCAATTATTCCATTTACCAAAAACTTTATCTTCAAGTGTATTTTCG
>CANLFK010000162.1 GCA_947489925.1 Candidatus Caenarcanales bacterium | reverse complement strand
TACAGGGCTTTAAGCAAGGACTATGAATATCATTATCAGAACTCCGAATCAATGGTTTATCTTGTCATGATACACATTAATTTACGCAGACTTTCTCAACTTTAAAACTTTTCAGATACCCTCTAAATAAATTCTTAAAATTTTCATAAAAATATTATAGATCAAGACTGGGGTTGTTTAGAATTCAAAAATGGAATGATCGATATAGAACCTAAAACACTATATAATTTTTGTAAGAAGTAATTGTCAAAGTTTATGAATTTGCAAATAAAAGAATATCTAATTGCTGAATTTGAAAAGCTCCCTCCATCAAAACAGGAAGAGGTAATTGACTTTATAGATTTTCTGAATAGTAAAAAAGGAAATCTTACGGAAAATGAAAAACCTTGGCTTCCAGATACAATAAACAAAAAGAGAGAAAATATGAATGCGTTTGAACGCAAAATAAGCGGACATTACTATAATACAGACGAAGTAAATGAAAGAAAAGAAAAAGATAATGAATTTTTTGGTATGTGGAAAGACAGAGAAGATATGGCTGATTCAGTTGAATGGGTCAACAATTTAAGAAAGACTCAATGGACTAGGTGATCATGAAATTTATTCTTATTGATAGTGATATTTTAATAGATTTTTTAAAGGGAAATATTACTGTTTCTGATAGATTGAATTCTTTGAAGAAAGAATATGAACTTTCTATTAGTGTAATTACTTACATGGAGTTATTAGTTGGTGCTAGAGATAAAAAGGAGTTGAAAAAATTAATTGATTTTCTGGAAAGTTTTAAAAGAATTGAGATTGATTTTGCCATTTCTGAAAACGCAATAGACTTAATTAAAGAACTTGGCTTAAGTCATGGATTAAAAATACCAGATGCTTTAATTGCTAGTACTGCTATTACTAAAAAACTGAGTTTGTACACAAAAAACTTAAAGCATTTTCAACCTATATCTGAACTAAAACTAATAAAATAAATGAAATTCCAAGTCGAGTCAGATTATCAGCCAATTATAAAAGTAATAAAGTAATTTATAATTAAATATACAAAAGAGTTTAAAAATATATGACAACCTTTAGTTTTCAAAAAGCTAATTCAGACTTAGAGAGCTTAATTTTAAAAGCTTTAAATGATCATGAAGAAATCAGAATTACTACTAATACTGGTTCTGTTGTCATGATTGATGAATTGGAGTGGGAATCTTTAAAGGAATTAAGTAAGTTATTTGCTGACAAGAAAGCTTTAAAGCAATTAATTGATGGGCATTTTCAGCGTGATAATAATTTACAAGCTTCAGGAAAGTCTGTTGAGGAAGTTTTATATGCCTGAATTATCAAGATTTTACGGAATAATTATTAGGATGTTTACGATTGATACAGAACATCCACCAATGCACATTCATATTAAATACGGTGAGTATGAAGCTGTAATGGAAATTGAAAATCTTAATTTAATTGAAGGAAACTTACCAAAAAGAGCCAGAATCTTGGTGAGGGAATGGGCTGAAATGCACCAAGCCGAAATAAAAGAAATATGGGAAACACAAAATTTTCACAAAATTGCACCGTTGGAATAAGCAAAATGAAGATTATTAATTTGAAACATTTAAGTAATTATAATTTTATGCTTCACTTTGAAAACAATGAAATATTTGAATTAGACTTAGAATCAATAATTTCTGACAAAGTTTCGTTAGAGGAATTAGAAACTGCGAGAATAGATAAAGATTGGGGCTGTTTAGAATTTAAAAATGGAATGGTCGATATAGAACCTAAAACACTATATAATTTTTGTAAGAAGTAATTTATAAAAAAGAGTTATGAAATTATTTAAGTTAGAATTACTAAATATTATTTTCAGAAATTAAAAGAAGGACTAAATAAATTGAGGATTTTCGTAAATTTAATAATTTTTATTTTTATTTTCTGGTTGGTTTGTTCAGTTGATTGGGAATCTTTCTCAAAGAGCTTTAATGAAAATGAAATCGGGAAATTTATATTAAAGTATTGGTTTTTTGTAGGATGGTTTTTCTATAGTATTTTTACTTTTATATTTCAGATAAGAAAAGAAGAGAAAGCATTAGATGCAAGGATTTTGAACTCTTTAGGTCTCGGTTTATACTGGATAATCTTAATACCTTGTTACTTAGTTTTTTACTTAGTTTTAGGAATAGATTGGATTATTTTTACAAAGCTGTTTCCAGAAAGAGAGAATAAAGAATTAATACTTAGTTCAAGTGATAATAAAGATAAAAATGTACTCTCTTCCGTAAAAAATAGTAGTTCAAATAAAGCAAATAATTATTCTTTTTCAGCAAAACAAGAAACCGAAATTTATAAACCAGTTGAGAAAATTTTAGAATATGCTAATCCAGTAATGAGAGCTTTAATTTCAGCATCTAAAGCGGAGTTATTAGAAGAAAATGAGCAAAAAATAGTATTTAAAATACCCAAAGAACGAAAGTCTTTTTTTGATCAGCTTAACAAGGAAGAAAAAAGAGAATCAATCAAAAAAATTTTAAACAAAGAAATTGAATTTATACTTTCAGAAACGCCACAATTAACCGAACAAAGTAAACAAAAAGAAGTAGTTTCATTAAGAAGAGAACGGAATCCAGAATTTCCAAAGATAGTTAAACAAGCTTATGATTACAGTTGTGCGGTTTGCAAAAAGCGAATATTTGACTTACAAGGAAACCCAGAAGTAGAAGCGGCCCATATTTACCCTAAAGCTTTAGATGGAGTTGATGATATTAGAAATGGGCTTGCCTTGTGTAAATCTCACCATTGGGCTTTTGATCAAGGTTTATTTTCAATTTCTGATGAGTACCAAATCCTTGTGAATCAGAAAATAGTTAATGAAGAAAGTTACTTTGAAGAAATTGGAAAATACAATAAAACAATTATTAATTTACCAGAGAAGCATTCTCTAAGACCTCATTCAATCTTCTTAACAGAACATCGTAGAATTCATGGATTTACTTAGAATTTACAATGATATAGTTATTAGAGTTAGTTGTATAAATAAATGAAATTCCAAGTCCAATCAGATTATCAGCCAGCGGGAGATCAGCCAAAAGTAATAGCTGGTTTTACCGAAATATTATTATCTGAAAAAAATAAACAACAAAAATTTAATACTTTACTCGGTGTAACAGGCTCTGGGAAAACCTTTACAGTTGCAAATATAATACAAAATACTCAAAAACCAACTTTAATTATTGCTCCAAATAAAACTTTAGCCGCCCAATTATTCAATGAATTCAAAGATTTTTTTCCGCACAATTCAGTTGAATTTTTTATAAGTTATTATGATTATTATCAACCCGAATCTTATATTCCTTCGACTGATACTTATATTGAAAAAACTGCCAAAATAAACCAAGAAATTGACAGACTTCGCCATGCCGCTACCAGAGGAATTTTTGAAAGAGATGATGTAATTGTAGTCGCTTCAGTCAGTGCTATTTATGGTTTAGGTGCTCCAGACAGTTATTTTCAGGCGGCAATTCATATTTGTAAAGGTTTACCAATTGGGCGAGATAAGTTTGCACAAGCTTTAATTGATATTTATTTTGAACGCAATGACTTTGAATTAGACCGAGGCAAGTTTAGAATGCGTGGAGACTGCCTAGACATAATGCCAACCTACGAAGAGGAATTAATTAGAATTGAATTTTTTGGTGATGAAATCGAGAAAATATCACTAATTGAAATTGGCTCTGGGAACAAAAAAGCGGACTTAGACGAAATTAGAATTTATCCAGCTAAGCATTATGTCGCTGATACTTCCGCTATTAAAGAAACTTGTGAAGAAATTGAAAAACAACTTGATACCCGAGTCGCTGAATTAAAAGCCATTGGCAAAGACTTAGAAGCCGCTAGATTATTGCAGAGAACTCGTTATGATATTGAAATGCTAAGGGAAATTGGTTATTGCAATGGCATTGAAAATTATTCCTCAATTCTTGAAAAACGCAAGCCGGGCGACCCACCACAAACTTTAATTGATTATTTTGTTAAACGATTTGATAAAGATTGGCTTTGTGTCCTTGATGAATCGCATATTACAGCTTCACAAATAAAAGGAATGTGCCATGGAGACCTTAGTCGTAAGCAAACTTTAGTTGATTTTGGTTTCAGATTACCCAGTGCCAGAGATAATAGACCTTTGAAAATTGATGAGTTTTGGCAAAGAACTGGATCTATTTTATTTGTTTCAGCTACACCAGGTGAGTTTGAACGCAGTGTTTCCTCTAATACTCTTGAGCAAGTTATTCGTCCGACGGGCTTAACTGACCCAATTATTAATATTCACCCGACCAAAAATCAAATTGACGACTTGGTGGAGCGAATCAGAGACAAAACTAAAAAAGAAGAGAGGGTTTTAATTACGACTTTAACCAAAAAAAGTGCTGAAGATTTAAGCGAATACTTATTAAATATAAATGTCCGTGCTAGATGGCTGCATTCCGAGTTGAAAGCTTTAGAGAGAGTGGAATTATTGCGTGATTTGAGAATGGGGGAATTTGATGTTTTGATTGGAGTTA
>CANLFK010000161.1 GCA_947489925.1 Candidatus Caenarcanales bacterium | reverse complement strand
TATAAGTTATATAATCACTTGTCGTCCCTTCATGTAATTCTACTTCGTCTAAATTCTTTTGCACTTCCGTATTATTTAAGCTCTCTTTGAGTTCTGGGTGTTTGTTTAATATATACTCTAGGTATTTTGCTTTTTGAGGATTTTGTTTTTCCAGTGAGAGTATAAAATCACCAGAACCAATATTAGGTTTTGCTATTTTCGGTGTATTTTGAGTATCTCCTGAAGAATTTGGCAATTGTATTATCTGAGAATTGTTTGAATTTATTTGAGGTTCTTCTTGAGTTTGCGCATTTGATACAGTTTCTTCTTGAGTATTATTTTGAGTTATTTCGGTTGTATTTTCTGTTTGTGTTTTTGGAGTATTGTTATTATTACTTACTTGTTTACTACTTAAACCAAGCCAATTTTTAAAAGTCGGAAAGTTTGGAAAATACTCACTCTTTGGGTTTTTGCCAAGCACGGGTAGTTTTAAAACAGCTTCCATCAAAGGCGGCACTTTTGGCTTCAAACCTGAAAGTATAAAATAACCAGCTTCGGGGTTGTTTGAAAGGTTTTGAGGAGTATTATTGATAGAATTAACTTTTTCGCTTTGGGCTGGCGATTGAAGGTCTTGAGTTTTATTTGTATTATTAAATTCTTCTTCAAATAAATTAAATGTAACTGGATAAAGAGTTTGAAGCCAGTGCAAAGATTTATTATCACCATTTTTACTAGCACTTTTAGCTCGCCAATAGTAATTATATGCCTCTGCTATTGCTTCTCCTGGTTGTGTACTTCCGTAGTTAGTTATACGTAGAAAATCAACTTCCTCCCAAAGCTCATTTATTAGTTCTTGACTCATTTCTAGAGCTTTGTCCTCTGGGGTCTTCCCTAGTCTGGTGTTATCAAGTATTCCTCGTAATTTTTCAAACTTTTGTTCATAAGCTAACCTAGAAGAATTGGAGAGAGTATTCCTCGGTATAATTGCAACAATTTGTTTTTTCCAAGAAAGAAGAAAATTATCAATCTCATCTTGGCTTTTCAAAGATTTAGATCCTCTAATAGCGGTTTCCATAATCGAGCGTACGCCCAAAAGAGTTCCTTCTTTAATTGTCTGTCTATATCTCATATCTACTCGAAGAGCATTAATTATATAATGTTGTTTTGTATAATTTAAATACTCTGTTCTCCGTATTCTAAAGTCTTCAAATGAAGAATCAGACTTATAAACATCATTTGGTTCTATTACGTTCTTTATATTTTGAGAATTACCATTTGCATAATCTCTTATATGTCCAATTTCATGTATCAAGTTAGGCATTATCCAGTATTTGAGATAATGATTATTTGATATTCCTTCAGCTAAACTTAATTCACTTCCAACAAAAAACTTAACAACTGCATTGGTTTTTATATTTGAGTTCTCTACTAAAGTACGATCGGCACATATTCTACCACCTCTATATCGCTGTAAATTAACTGGAAATGGGCTAATTGCGAGAACCTTCAAAAAGCATTTTTCGCTATCTGGAATATTTGCTAATGAATTATCAATTTGCTCTAATAGTTTTTTACTTAGTTCTTTGATTGTTTCTTCTGAGGGCCTTTGTGTTTGAGCTTTTCCATCTTTTCCTTTTATAGAAATCGTTCCCCAGTCTGATATATTAGCGGGTAACCAAATAGAAATTTTGTGGCCATTAGACAACTCTTTTATGTATTCAAGTGTACTAAAAGGTCTGACAAATCTATCTGTAGGCTGTCCTTTTAACAGATTAACTAGCTTCAAATCAGGATTTCCATCTTCTCTTGTTTGTATTTTCCAGTCATTATATTCATTTAAAAATACTATTTCTGGCTTTATAGTGTTTTGTTTGTTTTCATCAACACTAGCTAAAGTATTTTCAGGTACTTCAACTTGAGATTTTTCATCATTAATTTTCATCTCAACATGAATACTTGCTAAAGAATCTGGTTTAATACTTTCTAAATTAAGTATTTTTTGTAATTGCTTTAGTTTTGCTTGACCGCTAGGAATTAAAGACAACCATTCATGTACAAGTGCTTTGTTTTCTTGAGTTACTAAACCATTTTTTTCAAGTATCGCTTGAATTTCATTTCTACTATTCTCTGGCAAATATCTTAAGTATGCTTGTATTTCACCAAACGCTTGTTCTGCTTTCTTTCTAACTTGAATTTCTCTTAAGTTTGCAGTCTCAACTATATTATTTTTAGCCTGTGTAGTTGCCGTAGTGGTTTTTCTCTCAAGAGGTATTATATTATTTTTCTCTTCAGTTACTGGCTCAGCTTTAACATCAACCGTTACTTCGCTCGGATTAATATTTTTAGTTGGTTTTTCTGCTAGTTTAAAATCAGAACCATTAGTATGTCCAACTACTTCACCTTTATCATTCCAAATTTGCCCTTCTTGATGTACTGGTGCTTGTTTTGCTTTATTATGGCTTTGGGCTGAGTGAACACCCGCAATCTCTCCACCAAATTCTTGAATAAAAATCTCTAATCCTTGTTTGAAATCTAAAGTTCTACCATCTCTTCTTGCTAAAATCATTTCTTGCACTAAACCAGCTATTCCATCATATCCAGCCTCTACTAATATTTGAGGGAA
Organism: Candidatus Caenarcanales bacterium; assembly: GCA_947489925.1. Taxonomy (GTDB): domain Bacteria; phylum Cyanobacteriota; class Vampirovibrionia; order Caenarcaniphilales; family Caenarcanaceae; genus JAAFJH01. The sequence continues at coordinate 1,949 of CANLFK010000161.1, read as the reverse complement.
TTCCCCGAATTGAGCTTTTTCTAATTTTATTCCTAAAACTCCACCTACTAAACCGCAAACCAATGAAATGAAAACGGAATCTTTATCAAAACTTTCAAAGGGTTGCTTTCCTTCCATCAAATTGCTAAGAACTTGGCTTATAATGTCAGAACCAGCATAAATAGCCCCAGATGAAATAATTTTCCCTAATTTAGGTGGAATATTTTGTCCTAATTTTTGAGTTAAATATAATTGTGTGGTCTCTTGAAAATCTTGTTTCCACTCTTCACCAGCCATTATTTCTTTTAAAGTTTCTACCAAAACAGTTTTACTTACAATCGGTTGCCCTCTTTCAGACGCAATAAGAGAGGCTTTTTTAAGACCAGAATTAATTATTCTAAAAACCCCAGAACCTATAAAACCCATTTCCGCTCCAAGCATTCGACTTAATATTAATTGAGTTCCAGTTTCAGAGAGGGTTTCTATTTGTTTAGCCCCAAAAGCCAAATTCTCAAAAACGCCAGCTTCCTGATTAACAGCTTTCTCAAAATTTAAATTATTTTCTTTTAAAATTTGTCTAAACTGTTTTCTTGCCTCTAAAACGCCTATTTTGCCAATTGCTAATTTTTCTGCCAATTCATCTAAGCTTAAAGCACCCTTCTCTAAAAGTTGCGTGCTAGTTTTTTTCTTTTGTAATTGCGCAATTCCCCAATTAAGCCAATGATCGGGCTGTTCAATGGCTAAATTACTCATAAACCTTTGCATTTCTAAAATTTGGCCTAAAAGTTCTGGTCTTTGTTGTTTAAAATCGGTTTGGTCGGTTGGGGTCGCATTGGCTGGTTTAGAATTGGTTGGAATAGCTGGCGTAAAACCATCACCAACTTGCGGTAGCGGCAAAGAAGAAGATGATGCGTTTAAACCCAGAGGCCAGCCCATAAAAAACCATACTTTAGATTGATATTATTTATGAGTATAGACTGGCTTTTTTAAAGATTGGCTATGGCTAAATTATGCTGGGTTTAAAGAAGAAAATTATTTGTTTTGATGAAAAAAGTTGTTTCAGAGTTTATTAAAAAAATAGCCTTTTAGAAGTTTAGAGCTAATTTATTCACGATAAACCGATAATATATTCAAATTTGTACGCTCTCTGAGGGTATTTTAAATATTTTTAGCTTCTTCTTTTGTTACAACTTTTAAAGTTCTTGTGGTGCAAGTGTGGTTTTCGGTATGATTTCCACGACTATCTCTGTTCCACTCAATTGGATAAGGCCTCAAAGGTGTGTTTAACTGCACTGTATCTGGTTGTATTTCTTTCAGTAAAACCGCCAAGTCTTCTGATTGGTTTAAATTGACTGGCATAAACATGATCTGTACATCGAGTTTGCCTTTATAAACAGCTTTAAAAGCCTTAATGCCCGCTATAATACTTCCTAAATTTACACTATTGGCGGGACGATTCATTTGTTGCAAAGTTTTATTATCGCCCGCATCAAGCTTTACAATCACCCGATCCATAAACCTACAGCTACTGCCACAATTTTAGCTCATCAAATGCAGAATATTAATTGGGATTTTATTTTAACCAGTGATATTTAAAGAACTTAGAGATTATCTGAAAAGTAATGATAAAGTAAATTCAGATCATCCAAAATCAGAAAATAACTTAAATTCTAATCTTGCTCCTGAAGAAGCTTTAGTTGAATTTTATGAAAAACAAAATAATAGATCAATCTCTTTTACTTGCTGATTTTGCTAAGTCAATTGAATCAAAAGGTTATAAAATTGAAAAATTAATAAACACTGAAATTAATCATTGGATAGTCGATTTACCTAAGAAATTTCCTTTAATCACTGAGGGTAAAATTCCCCGTAGCTTGCTACGATAGAGAGATAAAAGAGATGCGTGAGCAAATACATTCATAAAAGCCATAATGTAACAGTTTTGATATATCATCTAGTTTGTCCAGCAA
>CANLFK010000160.1 GCA_947489925.1 Candidatus Caenarcanales bacterium | reverse complement strand
CCCAAAAATTTATATAATCTTCCCATCCATTCAGAATCACGGCGAGCCAAATAATTATTGACGGTAATAATATGTACTCCACGACCAGACAAAGCATTTAAAACAGCGGGTAAAGTTGCGACTAAGGTTTTTCCTTCACCAGTACGCATTTCAGAAATATTACCCTGATGTAAAATAATGCCACCAATACATTGCACGGGAAAATGTTTCATGCCCAAAACACGCCAAGAGGCTTCACGGGTAATAGCAAAAACCTCAACCAAAACATCATCTAAAGCTTTTTGTAATTCTTTTTGACTCCAGTTTTGATTAGTCAAATTAACTTTCAATTCAGCAATTCGAGAGATTAACTCAGCTTCAGTTTTTGATGAATATTCAGCATCTAAATTTTTAATTTGCTCAACTAATGGCTGAACTTTCTTGACAAATCTTTCTGGGCCTAAACCAAAGAATTTTTCCAAAGTGCTTAAAATCACAATACTTACCTTCTATAAATTAAATACTAATAATTGCAAATAATTAAATATTACCCTTTAACTCAAGAAATTTTTTAATCATTTGATTTTTGTTTGATTTTGTTTGATTTTGGGCTTAATTTCTGCATGATAAACAATAAAGATTTAGCTTTTTATTTATTTCGCTTAACCGAAAGGAATAGAGATTTAAATGCTGATCACCTTAATAAAAGTCATGCTCCTAATGCCAAAGAGCTTTGTACTGGAAAAGTTGATTTTGCTTCAGTAATTAGTGAAATTGATAATAATAAAAGTTTGGCTGCCCAGAGGGGTAATCTGAAGCCAATTTTAGATCATAATACTTCTACCGTTCATGTTAGTAAATCTCCCAGAGAAGCAGCGGTTGATTTGTCTCAGTCTTATTTAGTTAATTTAGCCATGATGAGGCTTTTAAACCACAATATAAAACAAGAAAAAGCAGTTGTTGATGGCTTTAGACCAGGTAAATAATAGGAGAAAAACAAAATGGTTTTTACTAATTCAAAAGTTGAAGCTTTAAAAAGTGCATTGACAGCCGCTGAAGATTTACGCAAAGTAACAGCCATGAATATTGCTAATAGCGAAACTATTGGTTATAAAGCTTATCAGGCTGTTATTGCCCCAAATTGTGAATGCCAATGTTTTTCGGATATATTACCAGAAGTAGCTCAAAAGCTAAAAGAAGCTGGCTATTCAGCAACACCTAGCGGTTATATGCATGTTGAAATGCAAAAAGATAATAAATCTGGTAAAAAAGTAAATATTAATGGCAAAAACTATGAAGGTTCTAATGTTGATCCCAGCCAAGAAATTACTAATTTGGTAACAGCGGCGGCTTTGACTCGTAGTGCTTTGGCGGCTTTGCAATTAGAAAATCGTATGCAGCAAGAAATTTTGAACTTAGGTAAAAATTAAAGTTTGAAGTTTGAAATTTAATTTGACTTATTGCTTAAAACAAATAAAGCATATGGGCTACACAAATTTGGACAAAAGGCTGGCAATAAATTTTCATCATCATAAAAAAACTGATTTTGAATTTGGAAATTATATTTTTCGCAAAAAAGCCGAAAGTCTGAAATAGTTACTAAATGAATATTTGGCGTATCATACCACTCATAAGGCAAATCACGGCTTTTGGGCATTTTACCAAAAAAGAATAATTGACTTCTAACAATCCAATAACCAAAATTAGGAAAACTAATTAAAACTTTTTTCCCAATTCTAATGGCTTCTTTTAATACTAATAAAGGTTTATGAGTTGCTTGCAAAGTTTTATTTAAAATTACAAAGTCAAAAGATTTATCTTTGAAATCATTTAATCCTCCGTCTAAATCTTGTTGAACAGCATTAATTCCTTTTAATAAAGATTGTTGTAAAGATTTAGCATTAATTTCAATACCTTGTATTTTTATATTTTTTTTTTCGGTTCTCAATAAATCAATTAAAGTTCCGTCTCCAGAGCCCAAATCCAGAATTGAACAATTATTAGGTATTAAATCCAGAATAATTTGATGATCTATTCGTTTTTTGATATTCAAGTTTATAAAAAAGTTTTAGTAGTCTAATTGATTTTAAATTGGTTCTGGATGAATTGAAATAATTGCATTTGAAAATAAGTTTTTGATTTCTTTTTCAATATCTTCCGTTAAAGAATGAGCTTTCTCAAATGTCATATTTTTATCTAAACTAACGGTCAAATCTACAAAAAGTTGTGAACCAGACTGCCTAACCTTCAAACTTGAAATTAATTTTATTTCTGCATTTTTTTGTAAAAGTTCTAATAATTTATTATCAGCCCCGTCTGGTGCTTTGTCTAACAAATGATCAATTGAATCTTTTGCCAATTTTAAACTAATCATAAAAGTCCAAGCCGCTACTAATAAAGCCGCTAAGCTATCTACAATCGGAAATTTAAAAGCCGCGCCGATTAAACCAAGTAAAACTGCCACCGAACTATATAAATCGGATTGAAAATGCAAAGCATCTGCGGCTAAAGCTGGACTATTATATTCTTTCGAAACTTTATATAAATTTCTGGCTCTAAAAAAATCAATAATAATAGAAATGCCAATTACCAAAAATGCCCAATAACTCAATTCAATCTGTGGATGAGCTATACCAGTTAAGCGATCAAATACTTCTTTTAAAATCCAAGCACAAGTAATCCACAAGAGCAAAGTTTCAATTAAAGCGGCTATATTTTCAATTTTCCCATGCCCAAAATGATGCTGTTCATCAGCTGGCTTGGCAGACAAACTAACCGCCCAGTAAGTAATTAAAGTCGCCATTAAATCCATTCCAGAATGAGCAGCTTCCGCCAAAATTCCCAAACTATGAGTTTGAAAACCAACAATTATCTTAAATAAAGTTAAAAAAAAGGCGGCTAATACTGAAGACAAAGCTGCCTTCTGGACTGGATGTGGAGCGTGCATAAAAAAACCAATTATATTATAGGATTTGGCTTTCTAATAATTCTAATTCACCAATTAACTGTCTTCTTCTGGATAAAATCATTGAAGCTTTTAATTCTTGTAATTCGCTAAATAAGGTTTCTAGTGAATTTTCAATAGAATTTAATTTTCCAGCAACTGAAACGGAATTATTATCAACTGAATTATTTTTGCTTTTGCTAACTTTACCTTTAGTTTTTCCTTTACCAGTAGTTTGTTTAATTAAACCAATGCTAGATTTTTTCGAATTAGTTTTAGTTTTATCTTTCTTTTCTTTTTTTACTTTATCTTTTATTTTTACTTTTTTTAATGAAGCAACTTGTTTATTATGTGAATTTTCCAATTTCTTTTTAACGGTTTCTCTAATCTTTTCAGTATCCGAACCAGGTGCTCCGTATTCAACACTAGTTCCATCTGTAAATTCTACTAAATAACGAGGCATTGTTTATTCTCCGAGTACTACTATCAATCTTAAACTTTATTCTTACTAATTATATCTTATATACTAATTATTGCAATAGTATCTATTCTAAATTTGTTCATTAAAATTAAAAATACTACTCAAGATAATATTCAAAGGTATTGCGAGTAAGCCATTTAACAAAGGTGTAATCAGTAAAATCCAATAATTATTAAGTAAAAAATTTATCCCATATGGCATTGAAATAAAAAAAGCATTAATCAATTCAACATATAAACTGCATAAAATCACTTGTAAAATTCGCATTATATTTTTATCAATTGAAATCTTTGGCAAAGTGTAAATTACTAAAAACGGTAATATTAACCAGCTAAAGAAAAAATAATGATCATCTAGCAAAGAACTAATTGTCCAAGCGGAAACCAAAGCAAAAGGCAAAGAAATTTCTATTTTTCCAATAAAGGCCGACAAAATTATAATGGTACAAATAAAATTGGGGCTTACTTCTTTGACCATTAAAAGAGGAGCTAAAGCAATTTGGCAAATTAAAGTAATAATAAAAATCAAAACCCATTTAATTAAAAATTGAGCTTTTTTGGAATTAAGTAAAATCATAAGTAAGAGATAAATTTGAAAACTTCTTGAACAGTAATATTTTTTAAACAACTTTGATAATTATTACCAGTTAAATAACATTTTCGTTTATGGCAAGGACTGCAATTTAAATTTAAATAAATATTATTTCCTCCCCAAGACCCAGTGCGAGCGGGTGAAGTTGGGCCATATAAACCCAAAGTTTTAATATTATAAGCACTTGCTAAATGAATTAAACCAGAATCACCACCAATTAAAAGTTTGAGTTTGGGCATTAAATTTTTTAAATCTTTTAACGAAGTTTTTCCAGCCAAATTAATAATATTTGAATTTTGTTTAAAACATGACTGAATCGTCTGAGAGCCTAAAATAATTACTTGATATTTTGATTGTAAACTTAATTGATTTGCTAAATCTTGCCAATTTTCAATATCCCAATTCTTGCTACTCCAGCGTGTTTCGGGTGCTAAAGCAATTAATTCTTTTTCTGGGTTTAGAGACGAAAAAACAGAATCATTATTGTTTAATTCAATTGGCATTTTAAATAAATCTAAAGTCTTGGTTTCTTCTAATAAATTTTTGATTCTCTGAGAGCTTAAATTGCCGAAGAACTTG
>CANLFK010000159.1 GCA_947489925.1 Candidatus Caenarcanales bacterium | reverse complement strand
TAGAAGAACAATCAGCTGGTATAACCCTCAAAGATTTACTTTCTAAAACGAGTAGCCCACCTGCAACAGGCGTAGAGACTCTTGATAAGGTTGGAGGAACAATGTTAGGACTTGGCAGTGGTGGAGATGAAGTTACCGCCTTGCAAACACAATTAAAAAAACAATTAAAAATAGATCTAACAGTAGATGGAATTTATGGTACACAGACAGAAGCCGCTGTTACTGCATTTCAGAAAGACTGGAATAATAAGTATAAAAAGACCGAAGAACAAATATATAAAATATCTGAAGATGGCGTAGCTGGCCCACAAACAAGAGGAGCATTGCAAAGTTTGAAAACTGTTTAAAAAAACACTCTCTTAAACAAAGAAAATCTTAGAATCGCTAGACCAGTAAAGCTTTTAAACAGTAGACTCAAGTATTTATTAATGAAAGTAAGTACCTAAACAAAAGAAATATGGTATTTTATGCCGATGGAATTTAATATTTCATTGAGTGAGTGCTTGTCTCATTCTCTTTTTTTACCACACTTTTAATGTCTTCTTACTTAAGTGGTTTAGCAAGATTTGAGCTTTAGTTTATATAGTGATGCTGACTACGGTACAAAACTCTGAAATAACTAATTGAGAGAGTCTTTTTACTAAAGAATTTTGCTTTAAAACCCCCAACCCCCTGAAATGGGGCTTTTAGACAGGAAAGTTGAATATTAAAACTTCATTTGAATAAACAAAAGATAATTATTGAGAGCCCCTTTTCAGGGGTCGCCGTAAGGCTGGGGTTATTTTCTTAATTCTTTAGCATTTGTATTTTTGTGCCGTAGTCAGATCGTGATGTTAAAGATTTTAGGATTTTTTAACATAAGGAAGTTTTCATGTTAAAGATTTACGATTTTCTTAACATGACATTTCTATTTATTGTTAGAAGTTCAAATAGTTTAACATTTACAAAATAATTAGATTTTTCGATTTTAATTTGTTTAATTAAACCAGATTGATGTTTAGCCAGTTCAGTAAGGTATTTGGAAGCGGTTTGTCGTGTAATTCCTAAATCATCTTTAACAAAATCAATTTTAGTATAAGGATGCTGGAAGAGATTATTTAATAAATCTTGACTGTAAAAAGGAAAATTATCTCTTAAAAAGTTTTTATACTCTTGCATTAATTCTTTTATTTCTTGAATAATTTTAATTGTATCCAAGGCGGTTAAGTGAATTCCCTCTAACATAAATAAAATCCAAGATTCCCAAGCATTTTTGTCTCTTACATTTTGTAATAATTTATAGTAATCATTTTTATTTTGAACAATATAACGACTTAAGTACAAAATTGGTAAATTTAAAAGTCCTTTATTTATTAAGTATAAAATATTTAAAATCCGACCAGTTCTTCCATTTCCATCATAAAAAGGATGAATAGACTCAAATTGAAAATGTATAATTGCCATTTTAATTAAAGGGTCTATTTCTTGTAATTCATCATCGTTTATATAATCAATTAAATTTGCCATTAGGCTTTGTATTTCTTCATAATTTTGTGGCGGCTCATAAATAATCTCACCAGAAGCCTGATTTTTAAGTGTTGTTCCACATAATTTTCGATAACCAGCATTATTTTGTTCTAATATATTTTGTACTGTGAGAATACAATCGCTTTTTATTAATTTAGTATTTTGTATTATTTTAAAACCCGTCTGCAAAGCCAAATTATAATTTTGTACTTCTTTTATTGCTGTATTTTTTATAAGTTTTTGATCAACTTGTCCCTGAAAAATTTCATCTTGAGTAGTAATAATATTTTCAATTTCAGAACTGTCTTTTGATTCTTGTAAAGAGAGTGAATTAATTAAAATACTTTGATTTGGAATAGTATGTGCAAAACCTTTTAATTCCGACAAAGAGGCTTTTGCTTCAGCTAATTTTTTAAGAATATTTTTACTCTCAAAATCAAATTCTATTGGTAATTTTGTCGGTTTGTATTTTTCTTTCATAGTTTTATTATCTACCAAATTATCTTATTCATGAAAGATTGTTCTAATGATTTTTTGGCTTGAAAAACTACTTTATCTTTTTCATTATTAGTTAAAAGATCTGACAAAATATTGCTTGAATTTGCAGGATCGATAAGCCTTTTTCCCAAAGATGCGTTTTTACCTTGTGCAAGATTTTCTAAAATGCTCCAAAAATTACTTTCAATATTATCTTTAGGCTTAAAAATAAGAATCTCTTTAACTATTAAATATTCTAAATAAATAGAAGGAAAATCTAGTTTATGTAATTCTCTCCAAATTTTAAATAATTTAATTTCTTTAATTCTGCCTGATTGAGAAATATCATTAATATGTTTTTGTATATTTGTTTGCTTCCAAGTATTCTTTTTCGATATAAATAACCAATGATTATTAGTGTTGCCTCTATGTTTTCTAGCGGGGGTTACATCTACTTCAAGTCCATTAATATTCAGTCTAAATGATACATTTTGTTTACGAACATTTTTATAATGCAGACATAATCTTTCATATAAAGAATTATATATGGATTGTAATCCGCCATTATTCTCATTACAATCACTTTTAAGAGAAATAAGATAATCAATATCAGAAGATAACTTAATTGCCGTACCTTTTGCGTAAGAACCTGAATTGCAAATTTCGATCAGGCAGTTACCAGCCCATTCCTTTAATCTTTGTTTTAAGGTACTGAGATGTACTAAGCCTACTAAAAGAACTGGAAGTTTATTATTGTATTTTTGTAAAATAGAATCCAAATACTCATTCTCACCTTTAGTCTTTGCCATTTCTTGAATAGCTTTAAAAAAACTAAATTCTTTCATAAGCTGTGGTAATAAGGGATACAAAAATATCATTCAAAAGTCTGCCTCTAAAATTCACGATAATACTATTTCTATGATTATTTATCTTGGTTGAACTTTCCTTATCAATTATCTTTTCATTAGACGGTCGATAAACAATTAAAGCGGTTGAGTCTTTTTTTATTTGTAAAATATCGTCGATTTTATCTTTATAATCCTTCCAGTGAACTAAAAATATTGTTTCCTTTTCTGCTTTTTTTAAATCATTTTTATGAATTTGTATAACTTCAGAAAAAATTTTTGAATTATCAATTAAGCTTTTTAAGCTATTAAATTCGCTTTCAGCAAATACTGCTATTTTCCTTTTTGATAATGCAAAACCTAACCTTAGCCAGACTGGAACAAGTCCACACATAAATACCCAAATTCCCCAAATAAAACCCCAAATCATAATTAATGTAGAAATTCCACCAATTATAGTAAAAAAGGGTGCATCAAAAAATTGATATATAAACTTCCACATTTTACTAATTTATTAATAGTTTTATTTTGTAATTTAAGCTCTCGATTCATAATTAGTAGAACTAACTTCAAAGAAGCTAACTAATTCTGGTAAATCAGTTTGAGTCATAAGCCAAGGAGCTGGATTACTTACTCTATAAATTGGTTCAAGCTTTAGGGCTGACATACGGCGATCAGCAATATATTGGCAATACTGCAAATAATAATTTTTATTCATGCCTAATATTCCTTCTGGCATAGCTATTGTTGCATAATTTGATTCAAGTTCAACCGCTTGCATCATTAAATCACGCAATTCAATATTTAATTCAGGGGTAATTAAGTCTGGATTATCATTTAATAATTGACGCATTGCTTGCATACCAAAGCCTAAATGCACAGTTTCATCACGCAAAATATATTGAAATAAAGATGAAATTCCTCTTAATAATTGTCTGCGTCCAAAGCTTAAACCAATTAAAAAGCCAGAGAAAAAATAAAGACCTTCCATAATTGCATAAAAGCCAAATAAATTTTTAAATAGCTCCTGAGGAGTAATATCGGATTTGTCCATTAAATCCTTCGTAAACTTTTCTTCAAAATCTTTTTTTGCACCAATTTCTGGCACAGTTTTATACATATCAAAAATTTCTTGCCTGTTCAAACCAAGCGAATCAATTATATATAAAAAAGTAACTGAATGATTAGCTTCTTCATAAGCTTGACGCAATAAATATAATTTATATTCTGGATTATCTATATGCTTATAAAGAGCGTGAGTAATATTATTAGCGACCAAACTTTCGGCTGTACAGAAAAACCCAATCATATATTTTATATAATGTTTTTCCATCTCTGAAAGCTTATTATCATATTCGGCTTTGTCCTGAGCTAAAGCAATTTCTTTTGGAAACCATGAATTAGTGCAACCTTGTTGATAAAGTTTAAAAGCAAAAGAAGATTGATCTTTCAATTCAAAAGGGCTTAATGTCGTTTTTTTATAATCTAAAACTGGGCTCATTATTTTTCTCTCACTTAAATCTATTTTTTTATTAATAATATTTTAAAACACTTAGGTTTTATTTTTTACTTATTTCTCACAAAATTTAAAACTTAATATTTCTCACAAAAATTTTAATTTAAAGAGTTCGTGAAAATAAATGATTTTTGTTTTGAATTCTTAGTAACTGCTAAAACAATTAATAAAAAAGTAGTATAGAATTTCCTCGAATTTCCATTTAATAAGTTTTCTATTAAAGTAATTATTTTCATTATTTTATTTAATTAATGTGAGTTCGACAGATAAAAAACACAAAAAGCTTCTC